>JADFRH010000059.1 GCA_022561415.1 Planctomycetota bacterium | reverse complement strand
TGCAACCGACCGGGTCGCGCCGTCTTGGCGCAGCTGGCTGGCCGTGTTCGCCGGAGCTGCCGTGCTCTACGCTCTGACCGCCCGGCGCGGTGCTCAATGGCAGGACTCGGGCATGCACATCCTTCGCGCCGTGACGGGCGACCTCTACGGTGCGTACGGACTTGCGCTGGTCCATCCGCTTCACCACTGGCTTGCGCGGCTCGCGGCGGCGATGGATTTCGTCGAGCCCTCCTTCGCCATCACGCTGATCAGCGCCGTCGCGGGGGCGGTGACCGTGGCCAACACCTTCGGCTGCATCGTGACACTGTCGGGCAACCGCCGGGCCGCCCTGCTCGCGGCCGGTGCGCTTGCCGTCGCCCACACGTTTTGGCAAGCCGCGACGCTCGTGGAAACCTACACCCTGGCCACCGCTCTTTTTTCAGGGGAATGCTGGTGCCTGGCGGTTTACGCCATGACCCATCGGCGCGGGGCTCTCCTGACGGCATTGATGCTGAACGGGCTGGGCGTCGCCAACCATTTGCTGGCGGGCCTGACCACCCCGATCCTGGCTTGTGTGATGCTGCACGCGGTTTACACGCGGCGGGTCTCGCTTCGCATCGCGGTCGCGGCGGCCGGGCTGTGGCTGCTCGGCTCGCTTCCCTATACGGCTCTGATCCTGGTAGCGACGCTTCGCTCCGGTGACTTTGCCGGCACGCTGCACTCCGCCCTTTTCGGACAGTCATTCGCCGACGAAGTCCTGAACACAGCCCTTTCCCTTCGCGGTTTGCTCATCACGATCGGGTTCGTGCTGCTGAGTTTCCCAAACGCACTTCTACCGCTCGCGGCCTATGGCTTGATCCGTGCTCGCCGGTTCGGAATCCCGGTGATCGCTGTGCGGGCGTTGTCGGCCGGTCTCGCGATCCACGTGCTCTTCGCGGTACGTTACAACGTGGTGGACCAGCACACGTTCTTCATGCTCGCCTACGTGTTGGCCGCCGTTTTCGGCGGAATCGGCTACGCGGTCGTCGAGCGAAATGCACGCAGCCCCTCGAGGCTTTTCGCGCTCGCCGCGATCACGCTCGCCGCGACGCCCGTTCTTTACGCACTAACGCCCACCGTCGCCCGCCGGTTTAACGTGCTGCGCGCGGTCGAGCGCCACAAACCCTATCGCGACGACTACGTCTACGTGTTTACGCCCTGGTCCGTGGTCGAGCGATCGGCCGAGACAATGAGTCGCCACGCCGTCGAACTCGCCGGCGAGACCGGGCTGATCATCGTCGAGGATTCCATGGCCCTGTTCGCCGTACGCTACCGGGCGCTTCGGGCGGACCGGCCGGGCGTACACATCGTTCACAAGGTGACGGAAGTGCAGCTCGAGAGCGCCGCCGGTGCGGGAAGACCTGTCGTGATCGTCCCGAAAAACCGCGCCGCACCCCGAACCAAGCTGCCGACGCGGTTGGGACAGTGGCAGCGAGCCGGCGACCTTTTTGTTCTTCAGGTAAGCCGGACGGAGTCGTGAACCCGCGGACTACGCTTCACGCGTTGCTGCGCGATCCGGTTGTCGAGGCTTTTCCAGACGTACCATCTTGAACTTGGCAATGAGCCAGACGGTGGCCAGGACAACCAATCCGTAGAGAAAGACGATGTACCGCGTTCGTAGCTGGATCGCCAGACATCCGAACACAACATAGACAGCCGCCAGCGCGTAGCTGATCTTCACCACCCGATGCACCGGCCAGCCTCGATCGAGAAGCTGATCGTAGAAATGGCTGCGATCGCCTTTCATGAGCGGCCTCTCGTTTCGCCAGCGCCGGACGAGCGTCAGCGACATGTCAGCCAGGGGCAGGCCGAACACCATAATCGAGGCGAGCAACCAACGCAGCACGTTGGCTTCGAGAAACAGCAATATGAGTATCGCTGCGTTGAGACCAAGCAGCATGGACCCGGCGTCGCCCATGAAAATTCTTGCGGGGTTGCGATTGAAGGGCAAGAAGCCGAGCGCCGCCCCCATCATGGCGAGCGAGATCGTGACCTGTTGAACCGTCCAGGGATGCCACCCGCTCCAGAGGTGGTGATTGATCGAGAGGACAAGAAAGCCGGCCGCGATGATCCCCAGCACACCCGAGCAGAGCCCGTCGACGCCGTCGATGAGATTCGTCGCGTTGCAGGCGCCGACGGTAATGAAGATCGTCAGCGGAACGGAGTACGCCACGAGAAGCCAGGGCGGGATATCCTCGGCGGGCAGTCCGGAGGAGCGAAGCACCATGAGGATGCTGTCATCTCCAAGGCCGACGAGCATGAGCAGCGCGCCGGCCGCAACCGTCGCGAATAGCTTCACCTTCGCGGACACCCCGGAGAGGTCGTCGAGCAGACCGAGCACCATCACGCCGAGGCCGGCGAGGAAGATTCCCGCCATCATGATCGTGTTGACCGTCGGCACGGTTCCCGCGACGGAATGCACGTTCTCGACACCCTCGAAGAGGTGGAACGAGAGCAGCACGCCGGCCGCCCACCCGAGAAAGATCGCCAGCCCGCCGAGATACGCGACCGGCTTCTTGTGGGGTTTGAGCCATTCGTCCGGGCGGTCGACCAGATTCCATCGCAACGCGATGCGCCGGCAGATCGGCGTGGCCACCACCGACACCAGGAACGACGCCGCCAGGATTGGCCAATAGGTTCGACCGATATCGACCAGTGTAATTTGCTGGGGACTCAAGCTGCTCGCTCCGATCGCGTATGCACCTCGCGCTGCGAAGGATTCGATTCTACGAGGAAGGGTGTAGAAACGCTATTGACGAACCAGCGTCAGCAGCATGTCTGTCAGGGGCAGACCGAGAACCATGATCGAGGCGAGCAGCCACCGACCCACATGGGCTCTGCAAAAAAACAGGATGAGTATCGACGCGTTAAGCCCGAGCAGCTATGGATCCTGCGTCGCCCATGTCTCGCTTGTTCAGCGTGACTCTCAGACGGCGCCTATCCCTCCGAGTCAGCCGTCCGGTCGTCTTCCGGGAGTTTTTCGAACATCATCACGAGTTGATCGCCCCAAGGGGACGTGACTTGGGATAGCCTCCGTTCCAGCCACGGCAACGGCCGTGGGAAGGGCTTGAATAGGCGTAAACAGGCGACCCGCAGCGCCACCCGTAGAAACATCAGCGCCCTCATGCCCGGGAAGTAAACCTCGTGCCGGCGCAGCACAAGATTGTGCTGGCAAAGGGCCTGAATCTCGTGCGGCTTGTAGTGGCGATGCCACGGACGGCGATTCCGGGTGACGGTGATGTCGCCTACCAATTGGCCGCCATGGGTGTCGCCGAATCGCTTTTGATAGTAGGTTGGGTCACGGTTGAGTCGATGCGCCAAGCGGTGCAGGCGGGGAAAAGCGAATTTGACGTTGCCCACGTCAAGGAAAGTGAGCAGTCCCTTGTGCGGAGTGGTAAGCAAGAGCTTCCCATGGGGTTTCAGAATGCGAGCGATTTCCCGCAGTGTTTTGCGCTCATCGCCAACATGTTCGATTACTTCAATCATGGCGATGGTATCGAAAAAGTTGTCCGGGTAGTCGGTCTTGCCGTCAAAATCGATTTTTCGGAGAGTGAAATCAGAGTGCTCCCTGCGCAAGGTCCGAAGTTTGTCGCTTCGCACGTCTACGCCGTGGCACTCGGCGCAGCGGTCCTGCACGCTGATCATCAGCCAGCCGCTACCGCAGCCGTAGTCGAGAAACTTTCCCATCGGGAAGTCAAGCCATAGGAGGGATCTCGCCTGCCAACGCCAGGGCAGGGGCGGCACGCTTTCGACCATTGTGATTTGCTGGGGACTCAAGCTGCTCGCTCCCCTCGCGCCCCATCGTTGCCATCGCGAGGAGAGCGATTCTACGCCGCAGCGCGGAGAAACGCTATGGATAGGTCGGTTGCCGGTAGCCGAGCGACTTATTCCAAACCGAGCACGTCGGCCATGGTCGTGAAGCGGAACTCGCGGAAGAGCCCGGCCAGCCTCACGCGGACCCGACCGCGAAACAGCGATTGATTCACGAAGGTTCGCCACGCAATCGACCAACCGTCGCGCTTGAGCTCGGCAAGCTCGTTGACGTCCAACTCATAGGGGTGCAAGTAAATGACGAAGGGCTGTCGCTGCTGATTGGTTTCACGGACGGCCGCTTCGAGGATGCGTCGCGGCAACAATCGAAGGTAACCGCCCCCTGCGACCGGGAGGTTGCGCCCGAATCGCCGAACCGTCGACAGCGGGAACTCGATCAGGTCGCAGCTCTCCCACCGATGGGGGAACCGCTCGGCGTCCGCAATGCCATAGCGCCGCCCGGCGATGGGGAAGATGCTCGAGCTGTATCGGATACCCGCCTCAGCAAGAATCGGCCCCGCCCACCGAGATTCGCGCGTAATCGAAAACGCCGGTGCGCGATAACCGATGGGTCGCCGGCCGGTTTGCGCCTCGACGATGTCCATGCTTCGCGACAGGTCGTCCTGGAATTGTCGGGGCGAGATTCGATGAAGCAGGTCGTGCCCGTAGCCGTGTGTGCCGATCTCATGGCCGGCCGAGGCGATTGCCTCGAGAAGACTCGGAAACTTCTCGCAGACCTTGCCCAGGGCGAAGAACGTTGCGCGAATCCGATGCTCGTCGAGCAACGACAGAACGCGCTCGGTGTTTCTGAGTACCCGATCGGTAATCGGTAGGTGTGTCCCGAGCACCGCCTGCGCCCAATCCTCGAGATCAATCGTCATCGCATTGACGACGGATGTCCCGCCGGGCTCCACGAGAGTCGTACCGCGCGACGCGGGCGTTGAAACGCCGGGTTCTGGCATCAAAGCTAGGGACACGTGCGTAATTCCTTAGCGGGACTGCTAGCCGGCCAGTTCGATCACCAGAATGTCCGATCGATGGCCGTGCTGCTGCATCGTCCCCGCCGACACAAAGCCGTGTTTTAGATAGAACGCATGGGCTCGCCCCATCGACTCGCCGACCATGAGCTTGACTCGATCGCAGCCCCGACGCCGAAACTCGTCGAGCAAGACCGTGAGCAGGTCGGCGGCCACCGTGGTCCCGCGCAACTCCTCGCTCACGACGATCGACAACAGCTCCGCCTCGGGAGTATCGGACGCGCCGCGAACCGGATAGAGCACCGTCTGGACAATCCCGCGCAGCACGCCCGGACTGAACATCTTTTTCAGTACCAGCCCGGCGTATCGCCAGCCCCGACGCAGTAGAATCGACCGGTAGAGCCCCTTGGTTCGAGTCGTACCGCTGACGAAACCAACAATCCGGCCGTCGCCACCCACGGCGACGAACACGAAGCCCAGCGCGCTGCGGTTGATGGCCCCGTAGAGATCGGCGAGCAGCTTCGGGCCGAGCCGCGTGAGGAACCCGCGATCGATGCCGGTCCGGTGCAACGCGGCCACTTCCTCCACATGAAGGAAATCCATGCGCTGAATCTTGACGCTCATCGACCGCGTGTCCGATCCGCCGAAGCACCGGCGTCCCACAGGCCGAGCGTCAGGAGCAGCCACGTTCGCCGAGCCCATCGCGCGGGATCGAGCCCGTCTCGCTCGCGAATGATGCGCTCGAGCGCCCGACGATCGAAGAGGTTAGCCAGAAGCCCACTTCGCGACAGGACAACGTCCTCGCACAGTGGCGCCAGGTCGTGTCGCAGCCACCGGACGAGGGGCACCTCGAAGCCGCGCTTGGGCGCCGTGCGAATGGGTTTGGGAACGTACCGGGCACTGAGGTCGCGGAGCAATGGCTTGGTGGTCAGGCCCCCGAGCTTGACGTCGTCGGGCAGAAGACTGACGGCCTCGACCAGTTCGTGATCCAAAAAGGGCGACCGCGCCTCCAACCCGTGGGCCATGGTGGCGATGTCCATCTTCACCAGCAGGTCGTTCGGGAGTAGGGTGGCGAAGTCCATGCCGAGCATTCGGTCGACCGGCCCGCAGTCTCGTAGATCGTCGAGTGACACCCGCGCGAATCGATCACAGCGCTCACCCAATGACGCCCTGGCGTCTTGCGAATCCGCTCGCCACATGGCACTGACGTCGTCGGCTCCGAACGCATCGACCGACCAGGAAAGATAGCGTTCGATCGGGGGCAAAGACATTCCCCGAACGAGACGGTGCGCGAACGCGTAGGGCGAGCGATACCCGCGTGGGCTGGGCATCGCACCGGCGAGTGCGCTCCAGGGTCCAGCGGGAAGGTGCCCACCGATTCTCGCAGCCACGTATCGCCGGTACCCCGCGAAGAGTTCGTCGCCACCGTCACCGGTCAGTACCACCTTGACCAACTCACGGGCGGCCCGGGCGACGTAGAACGATGGAATGGCCGATGAGTCTCCAAACGGCTGATCGTACGCGGCGAGGATCTTGGGCAGATCGGTCTCCAGGTCCGGGCGCACGACCAGTTCGTGGTGGTCCGTGCCGTATTGCCTGGCGACTAGCCGGGCGAGCGGGCGTTCATCGAACGCGTCGTCCTCGAAGCCGATCGTCATGGTCATCAGCTTCGCAGGTGCCATGCCCGAAGCGATGGCCGTGATGATTCCGCTGTCGATTCCGCCGGACAGAAAACAGCCGACCGGAACGTCCGATCGCATCCTCAACCGAATCGACTCGCGGAGCAGATCGTCGACGCGTTCCACGGCCTGGCGACGCGACATGTGCGTCTTGGGCAGCATCCGCTGCTGCCAATAGCGCTCGACGTGAACGACGCTACGGTCCTGTACGACCATGCGTTCGCCCGGTCGCAGGCTGCGAATACCCTGATAGATCGTGCCGGGTGCGGGAATGACGGTCCACCGCAGGTAGTCCGCGATGGCCTGTTCGTCCAGGGCCGGGGCGGTCGGCAGCGCGGCGAGCAGACCCTTGATCTCCGACGCGAACAGAAACTCGCCGTTTGACTCACTGAAATAGAGCGGCTTTTTGCCGACGCGGTCACGGACCAGGACCAGACGTCGCTCGCGGTCGTCCCAGACGGCGATGGCGAACATGCCCCGGAGCTTGTCGACGAACGCATCGCCGTAGTCCTCGTAGAGATGGACGATGACCTCGGTGTCGCCGTGGGTCGTGAGGCGGTGGCCGCGTGAGAAGAGTTCTTGGCGCAATTCGCGATAGTTGTAGATCTCACCGTTGCACACGGCCACGACCCGGCCGTCTTCATTGGCGATCGGCTGCCGCCCGCCTTCCAAATCGATGACGGCCAACCGGCGATAGGTCAGACCGAGACGCTCGTCGTCGCTGCGCCACGTGCCTTCGTCGTCGGGTCCGCGGTGGCGCAGGGCATCGGCCATCGCGGCAAGGCGCTCGACGCCGGCGTCACCCCAAATCCCGGCGATTCCGCACATGCAGTGACATGGCGCGGCAAGAGCCGCGCCCTCCCGTGACTGATGACTGAAAACTGATCACTGACAACTTCTCTTCCGGATGTCCGCAATGACGTGTTCGAGGGTTTGCGTGAGATTAACCTTCGGCTCGTAACCCACGGCCTCGCGTACGCGATCCAGGCAGGGAACGCGCCGCATCATGTCGTCGAACGGCCGACCGTAGGCCTCCTCATAGGAGATGAACTTCTTTTCGCTCTTGCTGCCGGTCATCTCGATAATTTTGTCGGCCAGGGCGGAGATGGTGATCTCCTCGGTGCTGCCGATGTTGTAGACGCGTCCCGCGGCCTTCGGGCTGTCCATCAGCTCCAGCGCGCAGTCGATCACGTCGCCGACGTACCCGAAGCAGCGGCTCTGCTCGCCGGTGCCGTAGATCTCAAGCGTTTCGTTGCGCAAGGCCCGCTCGACGAATCGCGGGATCACCATGCCGTATTGCCCGGTCTGTCGAGGCCCGACGGTGTTGAAAAATCGCACGACGACGACGGACAGGCCGTACTCCTCGTGATAGGCCAGTCCGAGAAATTCGTCGATCGCCTTCGAGCAGGCGTAGGACCAGCGCGAGAACTTCGTCGAGCCCAGCACGGTGTCGTCGTCCTCGCGAAACGGAACCGCCTCGCTCTTGCCGTAGACCTCGCTGGTCGATGCGAGCAGGAGCTTCTTGCGGAACTTGTTGGCCACGGACAGCACGACCTCGGTGCCGTGAATGTTCGTTTCGATCGTGCGCACCGGGTGATCGACAATGAGCTGGACACCGACGGCGGCCGCAAGGTGAAACACCACGTCGCACTGCTCGATGAGAATGTGCATCGTGTCGGCATGTCGGACGTCGTCGTGGACGAAGCGGAAGCGATCGTGGTCCATCACGCCGGCGAGGTTGCCCAGACTGCCGGTGCTCAGGTCGTCCAGCGCGATGACCTCGTCGCCGCGCTCGAGCAATCGCTCCGCGAGGTGCGACCCGATAAACCCGGCCCCGCCGGTGATGAGTGCTTTCATAAAATCGTCCTGTAGCCAGGAAGCGTCAGAACTACGAACTAAGAATTACGAGTTACAAATTACGCGTCTGTCAGCAGTAACTTGTAATTCGTAACTCGTAATTCTACTATGCGATGCCTATCCTAACGAAGCGTCTTCATCCTACAAGCCAACGGCTGTTCTGCGTCCCGATGTTCTATCGAGGTTCCACCGACAACACGCTGAGTTGTCTACGTTCTTCGCTGCACAAGAGTTCGGGGGGCTGCCGATCCGCAACGCTATCCTGCGGCCGATGTCTTTCGATCCGCGAGTCGGGCGGCGAGGAGTCCGAGCTCGAACAGCAGGTACATCGGTATGGCCAGGAGCATCTGGCTGATGATGTCGGGCGGCGTGAGGATGGCGGCCAAGAGGATCACGGCCAGAACCACATAGCGCCGTCCTTGGGCCATGACCGTCGTCGAAACGATGCCCGTCCAGGAGAGAAAGAACACCACGATCGGCGTCTCGAAAGCGATGCCGAACGCCAGCGCCAAGAGCAAGACAAACGATACGTAGTAATCGATCGCGAACTGGCTCTGCATCGATGATGCGGCCGTCGTGCGCGTGAGCGTCATATACCAATGGCCGTTCCCCGTATCGACCACCACGCGATTCGTTCGGCCATCGACCCACATGTCACCGAGGCGGGTATCGGTCGCATCGCTGTGATAAACCGGCAGTTTCAGCGGGACGCTGCCTTTGATGGGCGCGTCGGTCGGTGCCTCCGCGACGACGGCAAAGGCCGGCACATCGAAACCCTGATTGAACTTGATGAAAAAGTTGAAGACCAGCGGAAGAACGAGAAAATAGAGAAACAGCACGCCCGTTGCGAACAGGCCGAACGACGCGGGAACGAGAAACCGAACGAACCGCTGTTCTGTTCCGTACAGGCCGGATTGTACGAAGCGCCACGCCTGATAGATCACCCAAGGCATGGCCGCGACCAGCCCGCCGAGGAAGCCGACCTTGAGATACGCTACGAACACGGCCGTCGGCGCCAGAGCCTGAAGCAGCGGGGGCAGGCCGTTGGCGTGCTGTGCGGCGAAGAGCGGACGGCAGAGTATCTCCAGGATTTCCGTGCCGAAAACGAGGCAAACGATGGTCGTCAGGAGAACACCGAGTAGCGCTCGAATCAACGACGAGCGCAGCTCCTCGAGATGATCGCCGAATGACATGCGTGAGCCGTCACTCGGTTCCTCGGTGGAGGGTTGCGTTTTCGGCTCATCGAGTACCGCTTCAGTCATCATCAAGCCGGATTCTAGAAATGCCCGATCATGGCGTCAAACACACCGCCCTCACTTCGACAGCGGTGCCGGCAATCGTTCGCTGACCTGACGATGGGTCAGGATGTTTCGCGGCAGAAGACTCTGAAAAATCCGCGGCGCATCGTCGTTTCCGATCAGGGCGGTGCCCTGGCGCTTCTGCCATCTTCGGCCGCAGAGGTTGTCATACTCGAAGTGCAGGGTCCACCGGTCGCCCTCGAATATCGCCCCGGCGTCTGTGAGGGCGCGACGCAGCGCATCGCCGCCGATGCGGGCCAGCGTCAAGGACTCACCCGCCGGCAGGGATACGAGTTTCGCCGGATCGAAGTCGTGCCAGGACGCACCGGCCCGTCGCTCGACCGGAACCTCATGGCGCTGAGCCGCCAGCTCATGCACCCACCGCGCCTGGGCAAAGGGCGGCGACGCACCGAAGTTCGTGTTGATCCGCAGAGCCCGGTCGGATCGGTTCGTGAGCCGCGCGACCCAAGAGCCCTTGTCGCGTTCGATCGACACGGTGGCATCGATGCCGCGGCGCGAAATCGCCGCCGGCGCACCGGCCGTGACG
>JADFRH010000058.1 GCA_022561415.1 Planctomycetota bacterium | reverse complement strand
ATGTCCGCGATTCATGACGAACCTGTGTCACTAGAAGACGCGGAGCGGTTACGTGCGATTCACGGCGTACTGGAGTGCGTTATGGATCCGGAGATTCCCACGCTCAATGTCGTTGAGATGGGCATGATCGCTGACGTACGCATCGACGGAGATCGCGCCGTGGTCGATCTAACGCCCACTTTCGCCGGCTGTCCCGCCATTGACCTGATCCGCCGTGAGATTCGCGAGGCGGTCCTATCCACACGAGAGCGCGACGTCATCGTCAACGTTGTCTACGATCCACCGTGGTCGACCGACCGCATTAGCGACGTGGGTCGCACGAAACTTACGGAGTTTGGGCTGGCACCACCGCGCGACCGCTGCGTGAACGGGCTGGATACACTCGAAAAGGTCGAGTGTCCGTTTTGCAAGTCGATCGAGACCGACCTGGAGTCGATCTTCGGCCCGACGCTGTGCCGCTCCATTCACTACTGCCGCACCTGCTTGCAGTCATTCGAGCATTTCAAGTCCGTGTGATCGGGGTTTCACCGGGCGTCGGGGCGCAAACGCTTGCTTTGCGGCCGCCAACGCGGTTTATTGCACCACCAGACGCACATGAGGCCGCTTGTCAGGCGGTTGTGAAATGCTATCCTCTATGAGCCATGGGCGGTTCCGACAAAATCACGATCGGCACACTGCGAGCGGCAAAGCGCGAGCGTCGAAAAATATCGATGCTGACGTGCTACGACTACTCCACAGCGCGTCTCATGGAGCAGGCCGGTATCGACTCGTTGCTCGTGGGCGATACCTACGCCGAAGTCTGCCTCGGCCATCCCACCACATTACCTGTTACGGTCGACCACATGGTGACGATCACGGCGGCCGTCCGCCGCGGCGCCCCATCTGTTTACCTGGTCGGCGATATGCCTTATCTGAGTTATCAGGTTTGCCCCGAAGAGGCCATTCGCAACGCAGGGCGTTTCATGGCTGAGGCCGGTTGCGACTGTGTTAAAGTCGAAGTGGATCGTCGTCTCGTCAAGACCGTCGACGCCATGTGTGCCGCCACGATACCCGTGATGGCCCATCTCGGGCTCAGGCCTCAATCGATCCAACGTATCGGCGGGTACCGCGTTCAGGGAAAACACGCGGCGGACGCCATGCGCCTGATTGAAGACGCCAAGATGATGGAGGAGGCGGGGGCGGTGGCGCTGCTTCTCGAGGCGGTGCCGCTCGAGGTCGCCCGCCGGATTACCGAGTCCACCACGTTGCCGGTGACCGGGATCGTTTCGGGGCCGGATTGCGACGGTCAGGTGCTGGTGTTTCACGACATGATCGGATATGGTGGTGGACATCCTCCTCGTTCGGTTAAACCGTATGCTCAGTTACACGAGCTGCTGGTCAAAGCGTTCGGGGCTTACGCGAAGGACGTTTCCGAAGGAAACTTCCCGACGATGGAGCAGAGCGTCGCCATGGACCCGAAGGAACTCGAAAAACTCCTTCAGGCATTTGGGCACTCAGAAGTGAAGCGTCGAGAGATCAAGGAGTCTTGACGGGATTACGAGTTACGAAGTACGAGTTACGACTTACGGCTGACGAGCGCGTGATTCGTAATTTGTAATTCGTAATTGGTGTGGTGTCTAGATCATGTTCATTCGGATGGATCTCGCGCGTATCGTCATCATTGACTCGGAAGACGAGAAGATGTCGATGATCGTTCTCCGCGAAACGGAGGGTGACCGGGCATTCCCGATTCTGATCGGCGTGCATGAGGCCTACGCCATCCGGCGCCGCACGACGCAGAACAAGATGCAGCGCCCGATGACACATGATCTCATCGAGTGTATGATCGGGCAGCTCGATTTCAAGCTCGATCAGATTGTCATCCACGAACTGCGTGATTCCACGTTCTACGCCAAGTTGGTTCTTCGACGCAATGGGGATATCGTCGAGATCGACTCGCGACCCTCTGATGCGATCGCGGTCGGAGCCGGAACGGATACGCCTATTTTCGTTGATGACTCCGTCTTGGACGAGGTGTGCCAGTGAATTTGCGCTTCCCGGTTTGGTAGGTTTCAAGGTTTCGACGTTTCGACGTTTTGACGTTTCCGAGTCTACTCCGGGTATCGAGATCGGTAAGCCCCGGCGCGCCGGGGTCGGAAAGAGCGGATGACCGTAGAATCAAACACGGCTGATGTTCGACACTCGGAAGCGCCCATCGCGCCGGCGCGTCCGCCCGCCGGTGGACGAAGCTCGGACTGGCTGGTCGAGCCGGACACGGTCGATCTGATGAGTCGCCTTCCCGGCGCTGCAGACCGGTATGTTGCCTGCGCTCCCGGGCGGCTCGACGTGATGGGGGGGCTGGCGGAATACAGCGGCTCTTCGATTGTCAACATGCCGATCGGCGGCCGTGTGCTGGTCGGCGTCGAACCCCGGCGCGCCGGGGCTTCCACGCCGGGCAGCGGTGACGACCTTTCGATCATCTGTTGGCCCCCCTCGGATTCCGGCAACGGCGCCGCGACATCGTGTGTTGTGCCTCTCGCACAGTTATTCGACGAGGGTGGCAAACCCATCGAGGCTGATCGGGCGCGGAGTCGGCAAGCCGACTTTGTCGGTTTGATCGATCGGACGCACGCCGACGATGCGTGGTGCGCACTCGCGACGCTTGTGGAAATGTGCCGCGCGGGGGTGATCCCTCGTTTGGAGCGCGGCCTGGTCATCGCCATAGGCTCGACGCTCAGTGGTCTTGCGGGGGTCGCGGCCGAAACTTCAGTATCTGCCGCAACGGCCGCAGCGCTTGCCGGTCTTCACGACGTTGCGCCCCAAGCCAACAGGACGGTGGCCGTGTGCCAGCGCGTGGCCAACCGCTGGCTCGACCTGCCGATTGGGATCGGCGACGCTTACTGCGTCCTGCACGGCGAGGCGGACACACTCCACCTTGTCGAGTGCGCGACCTCGTCGTTGGGTGCGAGGATTAACCTTTCCGACCGTTTGTCCGTCATCGGCATTGAGTGTGGGGGACGGTCATCCGATGCCACCGAGAAGTTCATACGTGCGAGGGTGGCCGCCTTCATGGGGCGTGGTTTGATCGAGCGGATCGTGCGACACGAGAATCCGACCGGCTCGAGCTTCAGCGGGCTTCTTTCCAGCGTCTCCGTAGAGGACTATGTCGAACGCTTTCGCGATCGTCTCCCGACGAAGCTCAAAGGCAGCGAGTATCTCGAACGCTTCGGTGAGACCGGCGATTCGCTTACCCGTATCGACCCTTCCTGCACTTATAAGGTTCGGTCGCGGACCGAGCATCACATTTACGAACACACGAGGGTCTCTCAATTTCTAAAATGCATCAGGCGGGCGGGTGAAAACCCACCCGAACAGCGCGACGTCGCGCTCCGCGAAGCGGGTGAGCTGATGTACGCGTCGCACTGGAGCTATGGGCAGCGCTGTGGGCTCGGCAGCGTACACGCCGATCTGCTTGTCAACCTGCTCCGCCGATACGGTACCGGAAAGGGCATCTTTGGTGCCAAGATCACCGGGCGCGGCTGTGGCGGCGTCGTCGCCGTGCTCGCCAAGACCGGGCGCGCCGCCGACGATGCGATCGCCAGCGCGATCGAGGCGTTCGATTCACAAACCGGTTGCAGCGCCACCCTGCTGCGGAGCACGGACTCCGGCGCCTTTGTCACAGGCGTCCGCAAAGTCTGACCCGCGCGCCTGCGCCGGGCTCGACGACGTGCTACGTCACACGCAGTCCCACCCGGTTCGATCCCAGGATCACGGCGAGAACCAACAGGGCGGCCACCGCCGCTGCAAACCCGCTTCCCCGACTCGCCCAGGCGATGCAGACATCGAGACCCACCAGTAGCATCACGAACGCGCGAACCACGCGTTGAATCGACGCGGGATCCGGTCGTTTCACGGCAGAAGCGCCGCAGTAGGCGAGGGTAATCACGATCGCGGCCACGCCGATCAAGAACGCGTTGTGCGGCGCCGGAAGAGTCCAGTGCAGACCGACCAGGCTCATCGCGGACAGGCAAACACCGAACGTACCGATCGTCAGCGGGCGGCGGCCACGCCCGACCGCCAGAGCCGCCTCGCCCTGCGCGAAATAGGTGAGCGATGTCACATAGAGCCAGATGGCCGCCAGCGGGAGGACGTATCCGGCACCGCTCGACAGAACCCCAAGCCCCGCCAGCGGAAGGCAGAAATTCAGCGCCCGACAAAGGCCCATGGCTGCCGGCGCGATGGCATGGTGCTTGAGAACCGCATCATAGAAAACGACGCAAAGGACCAGCGAGGTTGCTACGATACCGGACGGAACCGAAGCCCACGTTGCCAAGGCAATGCCCAGTGTCAACAGCATGATAGCCAATCGCTTTGCCGCGCGAACGTTTACGCGCCCCGAAGGGATTGGCCTGTCCGGTCGCTGTTCGGCATCAATCGCGGCGTCACACACGTCGTTCAGCGCCACGCCACCGGCATAGAGGCACACGGAAGAGGCCGAAAGCCAGAGCAGCATCGGCCAGTCCGAAACACGCCCGCCGCCGTAGGCGAATCCGGCGACCACGTCGGCGACGGCCGTCAACAGGTTGGGCACACGCACGAGTTCGAGATAGGCCCGTGCCTTACTCACAGGCAGCGCCTGCTTGCAGGTCGTCGCGGAAGCAGCGGGGTCAGGAATTCACGGGCGTCTTTCCCGGCGCCGTCCGGATCGTCGAGATAGGGGTAAAGCTCGACGGTGAGCCAACCGTCGTAGCCCGTCGCGTCGATCGCATGAACAACCGACGCAAAGTCGATGGCCCCGCGCCCCGGTATCAGGTGCTCGTGAACACGTGTGGCCGCGATATCCTCGACGTGGTAATGACGTGCGAACGATTGGAGTTGTTCGATCGTCCGCTCGAGCGGATCGCCTACGCAATAGAAGTGTCCGACATCGAAATTGAGCCCGAACATCGGCGAGTCGATTCGCTCGACCAGTTCGAGAAACTGCGCCGCGTTCTCGATGAGCAGACCCGGCTCAGGCTCGACCAGCAAGCTGACGCCCACGTCCTCGGCGCATCGAAGCGCTTCGCCCAGCCCCGCAACGAACGTATCGAGTGCTTCGTCGCGCGATCGCCCGTTCTCCAGCGGCCCACCGGGCTCGGTCGTAATGCACGGCGCGCCGAGCTTCTTCGCCATGACCAGCGCGTCGATCGTGTGTTGAATGCGCAGCCGGCGGAAGTCCGCGTCGCGCTCGATCCACGACGGGTGCCAGAAGTCTTGAACGGCGTTCATCATAAACGCGTTGATGTTCGACAGCGCCAGACCGTGCTCGTCGAGAGAGCGCCGGATGCCATCGATCTGCCGGTCCGTGGTTGTCGCGGGCCAGGCGTGCGGCGCGTCGGCCATCAACTCCACGGCCTCGTAGCCGAGGCTGGCGATGCGAGCGATCGCCTCGGAAATCGAGACCTTCATGTAGGCGTTCGAGCTGTAGGCAAGCTTCATGCGGCCACCCATTCAGGGAAAATTACGCTCGAACACGTCATCCATGGCGAAGCACGTGCTCCTCCAGCAGCTTCCATTGACCGGCCAAAGCCATTTCGCTCACGCCGAGGGGATCCTTGAAGAAACAGGCGAGGTGCTTCATGGGTCCGGCGCGTCCGGCGCGACTCTCACGCACCGCAAGTCGCACGAGGTCGATCACGAGCGGGGCGGCCAGGATCGAATCGCTACCCTGCCAGGTAAACTGCATGCTCATCTTCGTTCCGAGAAACCCCCGAAAATGAATGAAGTCCCAAGCCACCTTCCAGTCGTGCAGCGAGCGTACGTAGTCGATCGAAACGCCCGTCTGCGCATCGCGCCCGAGGATTCGAGAAAGCCCCTTGTCTTTGGAACGGATCTTCGACGCCCGCGTTGCGGGGTCGCGCAGCACCTCACCGTCGCGATTGCCGAGAATGTTCTGTCCGAACCAACTCATAACCTGCAAGTTGCGCATCGAGAACATCGGGGCCAGAGCCGACTTCACCAGCGACTCGCCGGTCTTTCCGTCACGACCCATGTAGGGTAAGCCGAGTTTCTCCGCCCGCTCGCGGATGGCCGGAATATCAATGCCCGCCGACGGCGTGAAGTTGACATACGCGGAGCCCGACTCGATCGCGGCCAGCGCGTACAACGAACTCATCGGAAGCACTCTTGAACCCGGTCGCGCCAGCGCCCTCTCCAAACGGGCGAAAGAGGCATGCGCCGCTGCTTTTTTCACCGGCGGCTCCGATGATCCGAGATGGACGACGACCACGTGCGTAAGGCGATGGCGGTGGCGGAAGTTCTGAATGTCCGCGCTCAGGCGTCTGACGGCCGCTGCGGGCGTTCGATCCCGCTTGTGTGTTGTTTCATTGCATAAGCGACGGATCGTGTGGCTCGTGCCGATCAGGGTGCCGCGCGCGATGTTCGCTTGCATACGCCTCAGTCGCGGGCCACAAGTCCGCAGCAGGTCTCGATCGAACAGTCCCGAACGCTCGTTCAGCGCACGGGCGGCCTCGGTCAGCGTCTCAGAACGAATCTCGTGTCCGCCGAGGACGAACGAACCGGGCTGCGGAAGATCGAGCTTCGCGAAAAGAGGCAGCTCCGTCACGAGTCCCAGTGTCGACGTCAGTCGTTTGCCGAGTGCGACCACGCCCAGTGCGACGGTGCATCCGACTGAACCGCATGCGCCGACCAGCCAGACTCCGACCTTCTCTGATTTCATGGGCACCAGTTACAAACTCCGAGTGAGCACCACATGATACACGCCGGCGCCAAACGGGCTACTGAGTGATCCGCGTGCAGGGTGCCCCATCCTTTTCGTACTCGAACAGGGCGGGGGACGTCGTGGTTCGGTTCGTCGTCTAGCGACCTGAGGGTGCCCCATCCTTTTCGTACTCGAACAGGGTGGGGGACGTACGGGATTTGATTCGAACCAAGGCGCACGATAGAATGTGTCAAGACGTCGAAACGTCGAAACGTCGAAACGTCAAAACGGCTGATCCCGGCGCGCCGGGAATAACTGACTACTGAATCCCCACGGTCATGGGAGTGACAGCGTGCCTGAATCACCGCGCGATCAGATGCAAAAGCTCTTGGCCAGCATGTCTCAGATCGAGGCCTCCGACTTGCATCTCAAGGTTGGTTACCCGCCGTATTTTCGCGTACTCGGTGTGCTGCGCGGTACCAAGATGCCGCCGATCGCCGACTCTCGGACGCTCGAAGAGATGCTGCACGACCTGGTGCCCGAAGAGCGGCGGCGAGATTACATCAAGACCGGATGCCTGGACTTCTCGGCGCAGGGCGCAACCGGTGATCGTTTTCGCATCAACATGTTCCGATCCACCGGCGAGACGCACGCCGCGATCCGGCGCGTACAGAGCGAGATTCCCTCGTTTAGCGATCTGGCGCTTCCGGATGTCTACCGCGAGGTTGTCGAAAAAAGTAGGGACGGCCTGATACTGGTCAGCGGCGTTACCGGATGCGGTAAGAGCAGCACGCTCGCGGCCATGGTCGACCACATCAACGCGACACGCAGCGCGAACATCGTGACCATCGAGGATCCCGTGGAGTTCCTGTTCAAACCGAAGAAATCCATCGTGTCGCAGCGCGAGATCGGGATCGACGTTCCGGACTTTAGCGAGGCGCTTCGTCATGTGGTCCGGCAGGACCCGGATTGCATTATGATCGGTGAGCTGCGGGACAAAGAGACGATGATGGCCGCCATCCAGGCGGCGGAGACGGGTCACCTCGTGCTCGGCTCGCTTCATGTCAGCGATGTTCAGCAGACCTTCACCCGAATTCTGGAGTTCTTCCCGCGCGAGGAGCACGCGTTCATCCGATCGTCCATGGCCAGCAGCATTCGGGCGATTACGTGTCAGAAACTGCTTCCGGGGATCGAGAAGGGCTCGCTATATCCCGCGACCGAGGTGTTGCTGAACAATATTGTCGTCAGGGACAAGATCCTCCGCGAAAAAGACGAGGAGTTACCGGGCATCATTACGCAGGGCCGCGCCGACGGTATGCGATCGTTCACGTTCTCGCTGTGCGAACTGATTGAGCAGGAAAAAGTCCACTTCGACACGGCCATGGAGTTTGCCCCCAACCGAGATGCCCTGGCAGCCGCAGTCAAGGGAATCAAAGCGGGATAGTTGTCAGTGGTCAGTTATCAGTTGTCAGTTCTTCCCGGCGCGCCGGGATCGGGCGTTTCGACGTTTTGATGTTTCGACGTTTTGATGTTTCGACGTTTTGATGTTTCGACGTTTCGACGTTTCTTCACTCCGCCGTCTCTTCCGTCCCGTGCTCGCAGAACGCTTCGGGGAGGTAGTCGATGATGTCGGTGGCGGTCATCGAGCAGCGGCCTAGCTCTTCGGCGGCGAAATCGCCGGCCAGGCCGTGCAGGTAGACGCCGAGGATCGCGGCCTCGAACGGATTCATCCGCTGGCCGATCAGCGCGGCGATGATGCCGGTCAGCACGTCGCCCGCACCGCCGGTGGCCATGCCGGCGTTGCCGGTTTCGTTAGCGTAAAGTCGCTCGCGGTTGGCCACGATCGTCCCATGGCCCTTGAGCACGACCGTGCAGCCGTACTGCTCGATCAACGCGCAGACCGCTGCGCGACGGGACGGGAAGGTGTCGTCGATGGCGAGGTCGACCCCCCGGGAAGAGAGCAGCCGACGCGCCTCACCCGGATGCGGCGTCAACACGACTGACCCATTCAGATTGCCGGCACGCTCGGGGTCTTTGATCTCTTGCGCTTCCGCTTTCGCCAACAGATTCAGCCCGTCCGCATCGAGTACAACCGGACCCTCAAACCGCGACAGAATCTCCGCTACGCAGTCGGGCGCCAATGAGCCGCCCAGACCCGGACCCAACGCCACAACATCCGCGCCAAAGTCAGACAGAGCATCGAGAAGGGCGTCGGCGTCGGTAGGGAGGCTCCGAATCGTCGCACACGGCGCGAGCACCGCGACCGACGTGGCAATCGCTTCCGGCACCACAATCTGCACGAGCCCGGCCCCACTTCGGAACGCCGCGTTGGCCGCGAGTGCCGGCGCACCGACCATGGTCACGTCGCCCGAGCACCCGCCGACGATTGCAACCCGGCCGACCTCACCCTTGTGCGCCTCGTCCCTGCGCTGGGGAACGGAACCCACTTCACGCGTAACAACTGGATCGGGCGTAGTCATTCGTTAATAGTTATCAGTTCGTAGGGCGGGCTATTGCCCGCCGTCAGCGATCACTCGCTCCCTCACGGTCGCGGCTCGGATCATCTGTTTCGACGTTTTGACGTTTCACCGTTTCGACGTTTCTCTTCCGATTCATCAGTGCGGCCGCGTATCCGGCGCCGAAGCCGTTGTCGATGTTCACCACCGTGACGCCCGCGGCGCAGCTATTGAGCATCGCGAGCAGGGCGGCGAGCCCGTGAAAGCTCGCACCGTACCCGACACTGGTGGGAACCGCGATGACGGGGCAATCGACCAGCCCTCCGACGACGCTCGCCAAAGCGCCTTCCATGCCCGCGACGACAACGATCACGCCGGCTGACTGCAACGCCTCGACGTGGACGAGCAGCCGATGAATCCCCGCGACGCCCACGTCGTAGTAGACCTTCGTCTTCTGGTCCATCATTTCAGCAATTTCGCGTGCCTCTTCGGCGACGGGAATATCGCTGGTCCCGGCCGCAACGATGGCGATCGTGCCTGAAAAGTCTGAATTCTTAATTCTAAATTCTGAATTCTGCCGGAGCGTGACGGTGCGGGCCTGAGCGTTGTACTTGGCGTCCGGGTGGCTCCTGGCGATACTCTCGAACACCTCCGGTGTCGCCCGCGTGGCAATGACATTGCCACCCGATTTCGCGCAACTGCCGAAAATGGCGGTCACCTGCTCCGGTGTTTTGCCTTCGGCGTAGATCACCTCAGGAAAGCCGCATCGCACGCCGCGATGATGGTCAACCTTGGCGAAGCCAATATCGGGCGTTTTTTGAAACTCTCTGCTGCCACACTCGATGAAGCGCCTGCCAGGGGTTCAGCGTTGTCGATACAGCCATGTACCAGAACGCACTGTTGTACTTGCAGTCGGCGTAGGCTACCCCGGCACACCTGTAATAGTACTGGCTCATGTCATCCAACCAGATCCTCGAACGGTACAAGACCGGCCGGTGACTCTGCTGGTCTGTAAACTCCCCAAGAGTTGGTACCTGCTGGCCCGTCGTTTTC
>JADFRH010000057.1 GCA_022561415.1 Planctomycetota bacterium | reverse complement strand
CTGGCCGTCTTGAGATCACCGAACGCCGAAAGGCTCAGTCGCCAACCCACGCTGGCGACGCCGCGCTGTTGATCGCTGAAGCTGTACGTCTGATCATCGCGACGCTGCGACGCGGCAATCCCCCCGAGCGTTTCGTCCGGATCGACGACGTCGTTCGCATGGCCGGTGATCCCTCCGTACTGATACCTGGCCTCGAATGTCGGACCGAATCCGCGCCACCAACTTGCCCCTCGCCTGGCGACGGCGACCTCCACGAGTTTGCGTATGCCCTCGAGGTCCGGGCGAAACGCACCGGCAATCTCGAACATTTCGTCGATGGACAAATCCTCGCGAACGAGATTAACGGGTGGCAGCGCCGTGATGCTCGGGACCAGCGTCACGGATGCGTCCATTCGCAACGTGAGCGCGAGCGCTACCGAGGCATTGTAGAAATCGTTCATGGCTGAAACCAGGTCCTGACGGCGTTGCGCGAGGCGTGCCTCGGCCCGTAGTTCGTCGGCCACTACGCCCACACCGGTGCGCAGCCGCAGGCGGCTGATGCGCAAGAGTTCATCTGCCTCCGTTACGCCCTGATGGGCGGCCGACACGCGCGACTGCATCAACACCTGCTCGTAGAACTCAAGGGCGGCGCGTTGCAGCGTTGCGATCACCACGGCGTCTTCCTGATCCGCCGATGCGGCCAGTCGCTTCTTGGCGGCCGCCATTTCGTAGATGACCTGACCCGGATTCACCAGCCATTGGATGGCGATCGACGGCTGAAACGTCTTGAACCCGACCCGTACGAGGTTGCCCTCGGTCGCGCGGACCGTGCCTTCGGTATACTCAAACAGCCCGACCGGCGCAATGATCGGGAACATCGCCCCCGCCGCGCTTTCATACATCCCCTGAGCCGCCTCGACGTCGAGTCGCGCCTGGAGAATGTCGAAGTTCTTGGCGGTGGCGACCTTGACTACGGCCAGCAGATCGATGGCCACGATCTCGGTGTACATGGGCTCAATCTGAGAGGAATCGAGCTGAAGCGGCTCGACGCCCGAAGTGGCCGAAGCCGGCGCGACGATGGGACGCTGCGGAGCCACGGTCATCGGTTTCTGCGTCGCGCATCCACCGGCAAGGAGGATCGCGTAGATAACAACGCCGTAGACAGCGACTACGAGTTTCTTCATTTGATAATCTCGCTTGCCGTACCCTTAACCCGCCGGAATCGGCGTCACGGGCACACCGGGTGCGATGGAGCCGCTTGTCGAGGTAATGATCTGCTCGCTGCCTCCGAGTCCCGACGTGATCTCCGCCCAGATACCGTCGTCGTATCCGATTTCGATCGGAACCGACTTCGTCACACCGTTGGCGGCCACGTAGACCACGGTCTTCTTGTCTTCCATGCGTATCGCCTTGGACGGAATCACCATGGCCTGGGCTTTGGCCTCGAGCTCCAGCGTGACGACCGCATACATGCCGGCAATCAGATGGCCGCCGCGGTTGTCCACGTCGATCTCGACCCGCATCGTGCGCGTTGCCGGCTTGAGCGCCCCCGCAATACGAGACACCGTGGCATCGAAACCGCCGGTGCGGAGCGCCTTCACGTCGACGTGCGCCCTCGTGCCGACGCGCACAAACACGGCGTCTGACTCGGGCACCTCGATCACGACACGAATTCGATCCGTCTTGACGATGCGGAGCAGAGGCGTCGTCGTGCCCTCGGCGGCCGAGCGAACGAACGTGCCGTGGTCAACATTGCGTACCGTAATCGCGCCGTCAAAAGGTGCCGTGATCGTCGCATACTGCATGAGCGTGCGCAACTGAGCCGCGCTGGCGCGGGCGACCATGACGTCGGCGCGGGCCACCTGAACGTCGGCGTCGACTGCCTGCCGCTCGGCCTGCGCTCCGGCGACCTGCGCCTCGGCAATGCGTAGCTGGGCCTGCGATACGGCAGCGGCCGAACGCGCCTCGTCCAGTGCCGATTCCGGAATGGCGTTGCCCTGATGAAGCTCCCGGCGTCGCTTGAGCGTGAGCGTACTGAGATCATGCTCGGCCGCCTGACGACGCACCTGAGCTTCGGCGATGTCGACCATGCGCTGCGCCTGGGACGCCTTGGCCTCGAGCGCCCGAACCTTGGCCCGCTTCGCCTCGAGAACCGCTTCGATCCGGCGAAGCTCGTCCTTCATTTCCGGCACGTTGATCGTGACCAACTCGTCGCCTTTGGACACGCGGTCGCCGATATCCAATTCGATCATGGAGACGTACCCGCTGATCTTGGCGAACAGATCGACCTGCTCGTCCGGCGCGAGCGTGCCGGGCACGCGAAGGCTGCGCGTGATGTCGCGTCGCTCGGGCGTAACCACCGCGGCTCGAACCTTTGCGCCGCCGGACTTGCCCTGCCCCGTGGCCTGCGACGTCCCCAGGGTCATGAGTGCGAGAATCACTATCGGGCCAAGTCTCCGAATCGGTTTACCTGGCTGCCATTGCGTCAAAGTCATTTTCATGGACGTACTGCTCCACACTTGGCCATCGCGGTTGGAAACCCTTTGAGACCGCTCAAACAACGGCCACCGCCTCTCGTTCCTCTCTCTTGAACATCACATACAAACACGGAATCACGACAATCGTCAAGACGGTGGCCGCCAACACGCCGCCGATGATCGCTCGCGCCAGGGGGGCGTTCGCTTCACCGCCGGCCGCGCCCCACGCCATCGGGATCAGTGCAAGCCACGTGGTCAACGACGTCATCAGGATCGGTCTCAATCGAATCCATGTCGCTTCTTCGATCGCCTGGCGGACGGACGACCCCGCGCGCACGCGCTGGTCGGCGAACACGAGCAGGATGATGCTGTACTGGACCACGATCCCGGCGATCATGATTACGCCCATGGACGCCGGAATGCTGAGGTCCGTGCCGGTGATTTTCAGCGCCGCAATCACACCGATGAAAGCAAGCGGCACGCTGAGAATGATGATGAGCGGGACCCCAAACGAGCGGAGTTGTGCGACCATGACCAGGTAGATCAGAATACCCGCGATGATCAGTCCCGCGCCGAACTGACTGAACGCATTTCGCATCGTCTCGGTTTCACCCTTGACCTTGACGCTGTACCCCTTCAACTTCCCGGTCAGGTCGTAGAACCGACCCCGTTCGTCGTATTTGATTTCCAGATTCAGGAACGTGGACGCCTCCAGCCGCTCCTCGATCTCTCGGGCGACCGACCCAGCGTCGTAACCGGTGGCCACGTTGGCAAACACATTGGTCACGCGCGTGATGTTGTGGTGACTGATGACCGCCGGCCCCGTGGTTCGATAGAAATCGGCCACGTTCCTCAGCGGAACGGGCATCTTGCTGTTGGTTCCCGTAATCGGAATGTCGCGCAGCGTCTCCATCGAGTCGATGTCGGATTCCAGGTACTGGGCCCCGATGAAATAGTGGTTGAAGTTCGGCGCGATCCAAAAGGAGGGATTGAACCCGATGCTCGAGTTGAGCGCCGTGACCACGTTCTTGATGACATCCTCCTGGGTGATGCCGAGCTGGGCCGCCTTGACCCGATCCACTTCGATACCGATTTGGGGGTAGTCAATCCGCTCGGCAATGCGTACATCGATGGTACCGGGCACGGACTCGACGAGCTGCTTGATGTGCGTCGCGATCTCCTGACCCGTTTCGAGACTGCTGCCGCTCGTCTGAATCTGGATCGGCGAGGGAAGCCCGAAGTTGAGCGCCGCGGTCATCATCCCGCCCGTATCAAACGCGAAGTCGACGGTGGGAAACTCCCGAACCAGCCGCTCACGAAGGGCATCGACAATCTCGAACGTGTTGGGCTTGCCGGACTTGGCCTTGGTTTGCACCAGCATGAAAGCGTCCATCGGCCCGTTGTTGGGCGTGTACGCCGCAGGCCAGTCCATCAGCACGCCGATGTTCGAGATGAGGATGCGCAGATTGGAGTCCGCATACTTCTCATCCATCGGATCGGGATCGGGTTCTCCCATTTCGTCGATGATGCTCTTCTCGATTTGAACCACGACGCGCTCGGTGTTTTCAATGCGCGTGCCCGAAGGCAGTCGGATGTAGATGGTGAACTGATTGGAGTCGACCGGGGGGAACAGCACCTGACCCAGGGTCGTCGCCGTCCAGCCCGCCAATGCCAACAGCACGAACGCCGCGATGATGACCATGTGACGCAGGCCCATCAGACGCTTGAAGAACGCGCGGAACCATTCCGGCGCCTCCGAACCGCCGGGCTCCTTCGATTCGGAGCTTCCCCCACCGGCGGGCACCCGCAACAACTTCACGGCAAAAGCCGGGATCACGAACATCGCGATCAGATAACTGGCCACGACTGCCATGATCACTGTCATTGCCAGAGGCTCGAAGAGGAATCGTGGAATGCCCTTGAGGAACACCACCGGAAAGAAGACGATCACGAACGTAATGGTCGACACGAGCACGGGCAACGACACTTCGGTCGTCCCGTCAAGGGCGGCCTGTATCTTGGTCTTGCCCATGCGAAGGTGGCGCACGATGTTATCGAGCACCACGATGGACTGGTCGACCAGAATGCCGATAGCCAGAGCCAGTCCTCCAAGCGTCATGCTGTTGATCGTGTCGCCGGTGTAGAAGAGTCCAATCAGGGCGGCCAGGATGGAAAGCGGTATCGCCATGACGACGATCAACGTCAGACGAACGCTGCGCAGGAAGACGAAAACCACGATCCCCGCCAGCACGGCGCCGAGCACGGCGGAAATCTGAAGCCATTGAATCGACTTGCGTACCGTGGATGACTGATCCATCACCAGGCCAAGTACGAGGTCTTTGGCCTTGGGGTCCATCTGCCGGAGCCGTATATTGATCCGCTCGAGCTTGCTTCTGATCGAATCCACGATCTGAAGCGTGTTGGCGCCGGGCTGGCGATAGATCGGGATGTAGGCCATGGTCCGTCCGTTGATCCGAACCTTGTTCGATTGAATCTGGTGGCTGTCTTTGATTTCACCGATGTCGCGCAAAAACACGACGGCGCCCGATTCCGTCTTGATCGGAAGATCGTTCATCTCGGCGACCGTTTTGGTCATGGCGTTGGAGACGATCTGATAATCGATGTCGCCGAACTTGGCGTTGCCCGTTGGAATAAACACGCTCTGGTTCTGGAGCGTGTTCACGACGTCCATGGGCGACAATCCCCGCGCCGCAAGCTTCATCGGATCAACATAGGCAAGAATCCGCCGCAGCACGCCGCCGTACACGGCCGGTGCGATAACGCCCTGGATCGATTGGAGACGGTTGCGTAATTCGTAGTAGGCAACGTCGTACAGTTCCTTCTCCGTCATCGTCGGGCTGGAAACGCTCACCAGACACAGCGGCACCGACGCCGTCGGGTCGAACGGCATCACCATCGGCGGGATCGTGCCGGGCGGCAGATAGAACATGTCCGACATCGCGTAGGACGTCACCTGCGACATGGCCGTGTCGAGGCTGATACCCTCCCGGAAAAAGTCCTTGACCACGCAGACGCCCAGCATGGCCTTGCCCTCCTGATGCGAGATACCGACCGATTGCCCGGTCCATCGTTCCATCCGGCTCATGATGTCCTTTTCCATCACTTCCGGCGGCATGCCGGGATAGAACGTAACGATTTGCACCGCCGACGTTTCGAACTGCGGCAGCAGGTCGGCCGGGATGTCCTTCATCGCCCGCACCCCGACCACGGCCGTCGCCGCCACCATGACCACGACCAGATACGGATTGCGTAGCGTTACCTCAATCGCCTTCATGAATCGTTCCCGTTATCAAACAAGCAGGGTTGCTCTCCGGAACCGCAAGCACCGCTAGGATACACGACGGGCATGCATTCTCACGCCACAGAGGCGCGACCCTGCACCTTGTGACACAAACGAGACACGGCAGCATCGCCTGCAATCGCCAAAACGTCAACCGTTTTGTTCGATTTTGAGACAGCACGGCATGTCCAGCGGATATCGGTTGTTTAGGCACCCGGCTGCGAGCGAAGCGCGGACGACTGAAGACTGACCACTGACAACTACTGACCTTGGTACGCTTCGATCTCGGCCAGGAATCGCGTTCCGAACTGTTTGAGCTTGGCCTCGCCGACGCCGTGAACCTGACGAAACGCCTCCGGTGAGTCCGGCTTCGTGCGAGCCATATCGCGCAGCGACGCATCGCCGAAGATAACAAACGCGGGCGCTCCGCGCTCGTCGGCGAGCTCGCGGCGGACGCCGCGCAGGTGCTCGAACAGGCCGCGATCGACACCCTCCCACGACGCCACGGCGCCGCGCGTCTTGGTGACAACCTTCGCTTTGGGTCGGATAAGGCTGACGCGCCGATTACCGCGCATGACCTCCCATGATGCGTCGTTCAGGCTCAACACCGGTCGATCGTCGCGCGTTCGTTCGAGCAGGTCTTGATCCACAAGCTGATACACGCAGTTCATCACCGCCTTTTTCGGCATCGTCTTGATTAACCCGAACGTGCTCAACTGGTCGTGACCTCGCTCGCGTATCCGCTCCGTGTCCGCTCCCACGAGCACGTCGGCCACATGGCCCGCGCCGAAACACTCGCCCACCCGGGCGACGCACGAGAGAATTTTCCGGGCGGTCTCCGTTCCGTCTTCGATGCCCTCCATCTCTTCGAGGCACACGTCGCACGCGCTACAGTTTTCGGTTTCATAGGGCTGGTCGAAATATTCGGACAGCGCACGGTGGCGGCAACGAGGCACGCCGCAGAACCGCCGCATGCGATGAAGCAATTCGACCTGCGCATCCAACGCCGATCGTGAATCGGATGCCTCGTCCGCGCTTCTGCGCAACAGCGACTCCCAGCGCATCACGTCGGACCCCGAGTAGAGCAGTACACACTCGGCCTCCAGCCCGTCGCGACCCGCCCGGCCGGTCTCCTGAACGTAATGCTCGACCGACTTGGGCATGGTGGCGTGAATGACGCAGCGGACGTTGCTGCGGTCGATGCCCATGCCGAAGGCGACGGTGGCCGTCACCACGTTGAGCGACTCCTTCGCAAACGCTTCCTGCACGCGCCGCCGCCGATCGGGAGACAACCCGGCGTGATAGGGCGAGGCCGTAATGCCGCTCGACATCAGCGCGTCAGCCATCGCCTCGGTATCTTTGCGGCTCAGGCAATAGACGATCACCGCCTCGTTATGATGGCGCCGAATCGCGTCGATCGTCTGGGCGTGGACATCGACGCGGGGCACGACGCGATAGGTGAGGTTCGGGCGATCAAACCGCCCCACGATCATGGCCGGCTCGGTCAGGTGTAACTGATTCGCAATGTCTTCCCGAACGCGCTGTGTCGCGGTGGCCGTGTAGGCATGGACGCTTGTTTTGGGAAAACGCTCCTTGAGCAACGCCAGCCGGCGATACTCCGGGCGAAAGTCGTGACCCCACTGACTGATGCAGTGCGCCTCGTCGATCGCGAACGCGCCGACATCGATCTGCTCAGCAAGATCCAAGAAAGAATCCATGAGCAGGCGCTCCGGCGAGACGAACACCAGACGGCACTTGCCGGCGCGAATGTCCGCGATCGCCTCGCGGTGCGACTCGGGCTCCATCGCGCTGTTCAACGCCACGGCCGGGTAGTCGCAGGCGCGCAGTCCGTCGACCTGATCTTTCATCAACGAGATCAACGGCGACACGACGATATCGGTTCGATTGGCGGTGACGGGGGGGACTTGATAGCAGAGCGACTTCCCCCCGCCGGTCGGCATGACCACAACGGAATCGCGCCCGCTCAGGCCGGCCCGTATCGCCTCTTCCTGCAAGGGGCGCAGCGAGTCGTATCCCCAGTACCGGCGAACCGGCTCGAGGATCTGGTCCAACGAAATCCCATCAACCGACCCCGAAGTGCTCATGGGAGAAAGTGTAGTAGATTGCGATCAACGAAGCTAGAAAAGCGGGCAGTTACGACTGAAAACTGACGACTGACCATTACGTATAGTGCTGTTCAACTCGCTCGCAGACGAGATGATAGGCGAGTTGGTGAGCCTCTTGAACGCGGTCACTGCTGTCGTCGTCGGCCCGGAAGCACAGGTCGCACAGCTCGGGGAACTTCCCGCCGGGTTTTCCCGTAAAGCCGACGGTCGTCGCACCGATCGCCTTGGCTTGCTGTAGCGCGCGGACCACATTCGGTGACGTGCCCGAGACGCTCAGCGCCCAGACCATGTCTACTTTGGTTACCAGAGCGTCGACCTGACGGGAGAAACAGTTCTCCGCGCCGATGTCATTTGCGACGGCCGTCAGCACCGACGTGTCGGTCGTCAGGGCGATCGCGGGCAGCGCCTTGCGGCTGACCTTGAGCCGCCCGACCAGCTCGGCCGCAATGTGCTGGGCGTCGGCCGCACTGCCACCGTTGCCCAGAATGAAAAGCCGACCGCCACCCTCGAACACGGAGATGACGCGATCCACAAGGCTTGACAGCAAAGCCGCGTGACCGCGCATCGCCTCGACAACGCGAATGTGCTCGTCGATCTGACTCTCAAACTCGGTCATGGAAGTTGTCAGTGGGTAGTTATCAGTTTTCAGTGGTTCCCGGCGCGCCGGGATCAGCCGTTTTGACGTTTCGACGTTTTGACGTTTTCATTCGCTCAATCACCTTCGTCGTACTCAACCCCTCGACCAGCGGCACGAGCACGACCCGTCCGCCGTTGGCCTCGACGAACTCGCTTCCCACGACGCCCCTCTTCGCCCAGTCCTCACCTTTGACCAGTACGTCCGGTTTGATCTTGCGGATCAGTGACTCCGGCGTCGCGTCTTCGAAGCCGACGACGTAGTCCACGCTGGTCAGCGCGCCGAGCACGGCCGCCCGATTGGCGAACGTGTTGACCGGGCGATCATCACCCTTATCGAGCAAGCGCACCGAATCATCGCTGTTCAGCCCGACAACGAGCAACGATGCCTCCTGGCGCGATCGCTTCAGGTAGTCGACATGACCGGCGTGAAGAATGTCGAAACAGCCGTTGGTGAACGCGATCGTTTCGCCCCGATCGCGTCGTAGCCGCAACTCCGCGACGAGTTCGTCCGGGCTGCGAAGCTTGCCGTTGCGCTCTCGGTCCTCGAGCCGTAGCTCCGCGAGCACCTCGTCGCGCGTGATCGGTACGCAGCCGAACTTCTCGACTTCGAGCCCGCCGGCGATGTTCGCGAGATGGGCGGCACTTTCCAGATCCCCACCCGACGCTACGACGGCCGCGAGCATCGCCAGCACCGCGTCGCCCGCGCCGGTGTTGTCATACACGCTTCGCGGGATCGTCGAAACGTGACGCCATTCCTTGCCCCCTTCGATAAGCACCGCGCCCTCGCGGTCCACGGTCGCCACCATGGCCGCGATGTTCAGCGACTCGATCAGTTCGCGCCCGGCCGCCGCAACCTCCTCGGTCGACACAAGCCGCTTTCCCGTCGCGATCGAAAGCTCTTCGCGGTTGGGCGTAATCAGATCGACGCCGCGGTACCGCTTGTAGTCGCCAAGACGTGCGGGGTCGACCAGCACCGGTACACCGCATCGCTTCGCTTCGGTGACCAAGCTCTGGACGAGTGATTCATGGATCAATCCCTTGTCGTAGTCTTCGATGCAAACCACGTCGCATTGCGCAACCAGCTTCGCCGCTTGTTTCGCAAGCGAGGTGGCGGTCTTGGCGGGCAGAGCGTCGGTGACTTCTTCGTCGACGCGAAGGAGCTGCTGACGATGGCGGTGCTGGGCCAAACCAACCAGGCGCGTCTTGGTCGTCGTGGGCCGATCGGCAAGCCTCAGAACGCCCGACGTATCGACGTCGATCTCTTCGAGCAAACGGATGAGCGTCTGGCCGTGTCGATCTCCACCGACCACGCCGCAGCACACGGTCCGGCAGCCCAGTGCGCCGAGGCACGCGGCCACGTTCGCGCTTCCGCCGACGGCCTCTCGCCGCTCGACCACGCGCAGCACGGGCACGGGCGCCTCCGGGCTGATACGCTCAGCGTCACCATAGGTGTAGCGGTCGAGGATCAGATCGCCGACCAGCAGAACACGGCGGCCCGCGAACGATCGTACAAGTTGTGAGAGGTCTGCGACCACGTTGATGTTGCAACCCTCGGGAGAATCGGTTTCCCTGTTCGTCTCAAACGGCAGACATACTACGCCGAACGCCGCGCCGATCAAGTTTCGGATAGCGCCGTGTGGTCAGGAAGCCTGCCTGGCAGGAATGGTCAGGCGGAAGTGCGCGCCGCCGGAATCTTGTCGGGGGCTTTGCCCATGTGCCACTTTCCAACCATATAGG
>JADFRH010000056.1:1447-10345 GCA_022561415.1 Planctomycetota bacterium | reverse complement strand
CTCCTTGTCGAGCCGGTCGCGGAGATGTCGCGAGGTGAGGAACTTGCCGCTTCGGCCGGTAAAGGGGGAGTCGTTCACGCGGAAGGTCATGTGCAGCGTCGGCTCGTCCACGCGCAGGATGGGCAGGGGCATCGGATTGTCGAGGCAGGCGATCGTGTTGCCGATGTCGACGGTTTCGAGCCCGACCACCGCGCAGATGTCCCCGGCCGGCACTTCGGTCACCTTCTTTCGACCCAGCCCGTCGAAGACGAACAGCTCGGCGACGCGCTCCTTGCGCTGTGTGCCGTCGCGGTGGAGGACGATCACGTCCTCGCCCGCGCGGATGGTGCCCGCGAAGACCCGCCCGATGCCGATGCGGCCGACGTAGTCACTGTAGTCCAGAGTGATAACGAGCATCTGAAGCGGGGCGTCGGCGTCGCCGTCGGGTGCGGGAACGTGGTCCATAATCATGTCGAACAGTGCGAAGATGTCCTCGGTGCGCTGGTCAGGGTCCATCGTGGCAAAGCCCTGGGTGGCGGACGTGTAGACGACGGGGAACTCGAGGGCATCGTCGTCGGCACCCAGTTCGATGAACAGGTCAAGAACCTCGTCGAGCACCGCGTGCGGTCGGGCGTCGGGGCGGTCGATCTTGTTGATGACCACGACGGGTCGCAGGCCGGCCTCGAACGCCTTGCGCAGGACGAAGCGCGTCTGCGGCATCGGCCCCTCGAAGGCGTCGACCAGCAGCAGACAGCCGTCGGCCATCTTGAGCACCCGCTCGACCTCGCCGCCGAAGTCCGCGTGACCGGGCGTGTCGACCAGGTTGATCTTGGTGCCGTTGTAGTTGATGGCGATGTTCTTGGCGAGGATGGTGATGCCGCGCTCGCGCTCCTGGTCGTTGGAGTCGAGGATGCGATCGCCGGAGACCTGCGACTCACGGAACTGGCCGCACTGGCGCAGCATCTGATCGACCAGCGTGGTCTTGCCGTGGTCGACGTGGGCAATGATGGCAATGTTACGTATGGCTGTGTTTTTCAAGGTTCTAAGGTTTCAAGGTTGAAGGTTGTAAGGTTTCAAGGTTTCGACGTTTCGATGTTTCGATGTTTCGATGTTTCGATGTTTTGATGTTTCGACGTTTTGATGTTTCGATGTTTTGATGTTTCGACGTTTTGATGTTTTGGTGTCCTCCACCGATGAAGCGATGGGCCACCCGCCACCCATCGCCACCCATAGAGTATGGCGCTACATTCTCTTCACTCTTCACTCTTCACTAGCAACTCTTCACTCTCCCCCCAATGCTTCCTACTCATTGGACGATCTCCGCCCGAAGCGGATCGCCTGTTTGATCGACGCGAAGGCCGACTCGGGCAGCAGTCCGTAGTCGTCGAACTCGACGCCCGCGAACCCCGCCTCGACCGCCCGCGAAACCAGGTTGACCAGCTCCGCACCGCGCGATCCCGAAACCGACGAGGCCGGGATCCGAATCTCGTTCCACTTCGCGTCGCAGCACAGCGCCCCGTCGAGCTGCTCCGGGCCGGCCGCCTCCGTCACGACGGCGACCGAGTCGGGCACGCATATGCCGGGCAGAGTGGGGCTGAATTCGTGTGCGTCGCGATCCAGCAGAATCTCCAATTCGCTACCGCCGCTGAGTCGTTCGAGCAGCGAGGCCAGTTCGCCGAGGCGCCACCGGTGAAACTCGCCGAGCAGTGGGTGTGTAGCAATCACCTTGGCAAAGGAGACGTCCGCAGACGTACCACGATCGAGCATCGATTGTACGACGTCCTCGGCGCACTGCCGGGCCGCGCCGACATCGACGCCAGCCGTCGTCGATTTCTGCCGGCACGACTCGCAGAAACACAGGGCAAGCACTTGTCGAAGTGCGCCATCGAATGGCACACCCAGCCGCAGATCCGAATCAAACGCCTCGGCCCAACCGACGAAGAAGTCCGCGATCGAGACGCTCTTGACGTCATGGTTCGTTTTCAGATCCGCCAGCAGAGCTGCGACGTACGACTCCACGTCCGGATTGAACAGGCAAAGGCTCGTGTGAGACGCAGCCCCGTAGAGATTCTTGCACGCCGCGTCGGGATACTTTTGCGCGAGCCGCCCGGTGAGAGCGGCCGACACCTTGATGCGAATCTGCATACCCCGCTGACTACAGGCTGCGGAGACGCGCTCGATCGGATGCTTCGATTTCACCCAGCTCGAAACGATCGGCTTGATGCGCGTGGCCGAGTAGTGGCGCTCTTCGGGGTGAAAGAGCAGTCCGCCTCGGCTTCGCGTGGTTCGCGGCGCAACATCGCGGCCTCGTATCTGCGTGGTCGGCGGGGCGGCCGCCCACAGGGTCACACCGGTCGCGCCGACTTCGCCCTGGAGATGATCGAGCCGGGCATCGAGTTCGTCGTCCACCAGGTCCCACGGGAAGGATGTCACAAAAGCGCTGAACACGATGAGAGTCTTGCCTTTGTGGGAATGTACGTCAAGCGGGCGGAGGGTTGTACGACCGGTGAAACCGGCTTGCCCGTCCGTTCAGCGTGCGCTCGCCTCGGGCGTCTCTACGGTCGGCAACGCTTTCTCGGAGGGCGCATACTCGGGCACGATTTCCATGAGCTTCGCTCGCAACTCCCGGTCGGTCACGGTGTCCGCCATGGCGAGCAGTTGGTCGAGGCTTGCTCGAAGGGTGCCGGGCTCGCTCGAACGATGTTTCCAGATTCCGATTTTCGGATGGGCCGTGTCACCGATGTCCTCGTGATCGAAAGAGAGCTCCTCGAACAGTTTTTCACCCGGACGAATCCCCGTGAATTTGATCTCGATGTCGCGTCCCGGCCGCAGACCGCTCAGCGTGATCATGTCGGTGGCCAGATCGACGATGCGTACCGGCTCACCCATGTGCAGAATGTAAACCTCTCCACCGTTGGCCATGGCGCCGGCCTGGAGAACGAGCTGCGCCGCCTCCGTGATCGTCATGAAATAACGCTTCATGTTAGGGTCGGTCACCGTCACCGGTCCGCCGGCGGCGATCTGTTGCTTGAAGATCGGCACGACGCTGCCGCTGCTGCCCAGCACGTTACCGAAGCGGACCGTGACGAACTGGGTCACGCCGCGACCACCGAGACTCTGCAGGTACATCTCGGCCACGCGTTTGGTACATCCCATCATGCTTGTGGGATTGACCGCCTTGTCGGTCGAGATCAACACCATCTTTTCGACGCCGGCGGCGATGGCAGCGTGCGCGACGACGGCCGTGCCGCCGATGTTGTTCTTGATCGCTTCGCCCGGATTGGTTTCCATCATGGGGACGTGCTTGTGGGCGGCCGCATGAAACAGAATCGACGGCGATTCCGCTTGGAGGATGGCCTCGATCCGCTTTTGGTCGGCGACGTCGGCGATCAGTGCCGTCACGTCGAGCGTGGGATGTAAGCGCTGAAGCTCCCTTTCGATTTCGAACAACCCGTTCTCCGCCTGCTCGACCAGGATCAGGCGCTCGGGCTCGAAGCCCGCGATCTGCCGGCACATCTCCGAACCGATGCTGCCGCCGGCGCCGGTGACCAGCGTCCGCCGTCCGCGAAGCTGCTTGGCGATTTCGTCGGTGTCGAGGCTGACGGGTTCCCGCCCCAGAAGGTCGGAAATCTCGACGTCTCGAATCTGACTGACGGTGAAGCGACCGGCCATCAGATCCGTCATGGTCGGGATCGTCCGAAACAACACGCCGGTCCCCTGACACTGCTCGACGAGCGACCGAATCATTCTCGGCGTCGCGTGGTCCATCGCGATGAAGACCTCATGCACTTTCTTCTCGCGGCAAATCTGGGCGATCTGCGAGAGACGCCCCAGCACCTCCACACCGTGAATCCGACTGCGAAGCGCGGGCGCGTTATCATCGAGGAAGCCCAGACAGAGGTATCGATCCCGGCTCATACGAAGCAGCTCGCGAAGCAGCGCCTCGCCCGCATTCCCCGCCCCGACGATGAGCACGCGGCTCGACGACTCGGTTCGGGCGGGGCGTATCTCCTCGTGGTAGAAGCGGAACAGAACCCTTGCCGCGCAGACGAACACCACCGTCGAGGCCCAATCGATCAGGAAGACGGACGACTCGGGTAACCGTTGGGCTCGATTGATGGCGGGGTCGCCGAAAAGCTGCCCCGAAACCGTTTCCGTCAGGAAGTAAGCCACTATGAAGATAAACGAGCCGACCAGAGACGCGCGCAGGACTCCGGCCAGGTCGCGCAGCCCGACATACCGCCATGAGCTTCGATACTGCCCGAGGATATGAAACGCGAACAGTTTCGACGGAAGCGACAGACAAAGGAACGGGACATACAGTTTCACGAACCAGTCGTAAATCGCCCCGTCGGCCAGTAGCAGACGCCACCGGAAATTGTACGCGAGCAGAAACGCCGAGAGAAGCGCGAGCGTGAACAGTGCGCCGTGAGCGAGAGCCACCAGCGGCGTTCGATATCGGATCATGCCGCTTGCGCGGCCTTGCGGCGATGTGGTTGGAGCGTCCGTCAAGTTGCTGTCACGAAGTAGGTGTTTCGCGATCTTCCGGAGCGGGCGAACCATTCGCCCGGTGCGTCGACCCCGGCTCGGCAGTATATCGGTAGCGGCATCTCGCAACTCCGGATGGCCGTCACACGAACAAGTCCGCTCTTACGAACCCGATCTTCCCCGATCGAGCACGCGCTGCATCTCGGCGGGCCAGCCGGCGTACGGTGACTTCGGATCCTCCCGGGCGAACGCGACGGCGCCGCGCTGCGCTTCGGAAGTTTCCCCCAGATACCACAAGACCAGCAGGTACATCGCCCTCGCATCCGGATTCGTCTGGCTCGGGCCGGAACGAACCTGCGCGTCGGTCTGCAAGGCCAGCGCGCGCTGTGGATCGCCGAACAACGATGCCGCGTCGGACGAATCGGCGCCCCCCAGCACCTGACCGAACAGATCGCCGCCGTGTCGAACCAGCTCCCGGAACACGGCCAACGCCGTGTGATTCGCCCGAACGATGACATGACAAAGCATCTCGCCCGTGCGCGACGTGTTGTCCGAGGCATCCAGGCTCGTGGCGATGTCGAACGCCCGCGCCGCGCGCATGTACTCTCCCGTCCGAAAATGTTCCCAGGCCTCGCGGCGTAGTCTGCTTCGATCGAGGTCGGCTTGGGTTTGCAGAAAATCGTGCAGACTGATCTCCGTCCCGCTCGGCTGGGGAGTCTCGCGATCGGCCGGAATCAGCGGTGCGGTCGCGATGGTTCTGTGCGCTCCCGCGCCGCGCCCACGTAGGCGCTGCAACGCACGATAGATCGGTTCGTTTCGCGATGATCCGGCCATGAGAAGTCGCCGCCGCGCGACGGCCGCCTCCGCCGTACCCACCGGCTGAGCCACCGAATCACGCCCGGTGCGGCCAAAGCGCGAGAACGCACCGGCACGGGCCGGCGAAAAGGCGCCGCGGCCCGACAGCAGCGCCGAAATCGATCCGGCGCCCGATCTGACCGCCGCCAGGCGATCGGAGAGCAGCGAAAAAGGTGACAGCCCGCCACGCCGATTCTCGCGACGGTCTTGCATCTGAAAGCCTCTCAGAGCCGCGCGCTGGGTCTCATTCTGGTACGAGCCGACGGTACGCCGTTCCGCGTAGTGCGGTCGAACATTGTGGTAGGCATCGAAGACCGACGTCGGTGTCTCCGAGCGCAACACCTGCCCCGCACTGCGCGGCGCCTGCGGGCGTAGCGTCTGTCCCGCTGTTCGCGGCGCCGCCGTGCAAACGGCTACGACCGCGCCAATCGCGCACAACACGATGCGTCGCAATGTCCAAACCGACGGGCACATGGCTGTCACCTTCGACTTCATAGGCCGCAAGTGTCTCTGGGGCATGCACTTACAATCGGCAGATGATAGATTCCATGACAGCCCAGATCAAGGATTTTGGCGGGAATCGCACGCCTCGCACGTGGTGGACGCGCTAGAACCGGCGGTCGATGATGAATCTCGCCATGGCGGTGAGCGAGTCCTTTGCATCGCCGGGTGGGATCGACTCCAAATGTCCAAGTGCCCGTTCGACGTGCTGGGCGGCCACCGATCGTGCGTAGTCAATGCTGTTTGTCGCGTCGAGCCAGCCGCCGATTTCCTCTCGGGTGAACGTTCGCCGGCCACGCAGCACCTCTCGAAGGGCCGATGCGGTCTGCGCGTCGGCGTGGGCGAGGCAATGAATCGTTGGAAGCGTCAGCTTGCCGAGTGCCAGGTCGAGCCCGAGCGTCTTGCCGACCGTCTCTCGTTCGCCGTTCGCATCCAGCACGTCGTCGATGATCTGGAACGCTACGCCGGCCGACGTGCCGAAAGACGCCGTCGCCCGAACGACCTCGGGCGATGCCCCGGCGTAATGCGATCCGAGCTCACAGGCAACGGCCGTCAGGGCACCCGTCTTGCGACGAACGATTTCGAAGTAGGTGGTCTCGTCGACCGTGTCCCGTCCGCGAAGATGGTTCTGCAGCAGCTCTCCCTCGCAAACCGTGTTGGTGGCAGCGCCGACGCGGCGCGAGGCGAACTGGCTCTCGAGCGAACTGCACAGGTGAAACGCGTGACTGATCAGGCAATCACCGAGCAGAACGGCCGCCACATTCCCGTCCGTCGAGCAGATCGTCGGTCGTCCCCGACGCTCGTCCGCCTCGTCGAGGACATCGTCGTGGACAAGCGTCGCGATGTGGACCATCTCGACCACGGCCGCCAGCGTGTGATGCGCAGGCGTTAGCTCGCCGCACGCCTTGCCGCTAAGCAGCAGAAGGGCCGGTCGAAGCATCTTCCCTCGGTAGGCCCGCACACGCTGACAAAACTCGTTGACCAGCGGAAGATCGCTGATGAGTTCGTCGTCGAAGATCTTCTTCGTGCGTTCCAGGTCGTCCTGAATCGGTGCGTACCAGTTGCCGAGAGTCGGAGCAAACGTGTCCAGAAGCTGTACGTTCATTCGCTATGAATTCCGCAGGAACCGCCGCGCCGCTAGGGTCTCACGCGCGGGCGATTGTAGTAAGCTACTTTCACGGCTCACAATCGGTTTCAAATGTTTTGAAAGGCTATGGAAATGGTTGGTCGGCGATCCGGATAAACCAGTCGATCGCGCGATTTCAGCCGTCCGATTCGGACGCGCGTTGATACGTCCCGCTCTTGCCGCCCGTCTTGCGTTCGAGCTGGATCGGACCGATCGTGATCGCCTTGTCCGCCGCCTTGGCCATGTCGTACAGTGTCAGCGCCGCGACGGCGACCCCGGTGAGCGCCTCCATCTCCACGCCCGTCCGCGCCGACGTCTTCGCCATGCACCGGATCAGCATCTCGCCCGGACCGGACGATTCAAACTCGACCCGGACACAGTCCAGCGGTAGCGGATGACACAGCGGGATCAGCTCACTTGTTCGCTTGGCCGCCATGATGCCCGCCACGCGCGCCGTCGCCACGGCATCCCCCTTGGGAAGCTCGCCCCGCAGCAGCGCCGTGAGCACCTCCGCCCGCATGGTCACCCTGGCCGAAGCGACGGCCTCTCGCTGCGTGACACCCTTGGCGGAGACGTCGACCATCTGTGCCGCGCCGGAGGCATCGACGTGCGACAGAGCCGGGTTGTGGGGCTGTGCAGTCATAGCACGCCTATTCTCGTATCGAAGGGCCTCAGCGGCAAATCGCCGACGCCTGGAGCCCCTGAGCCCGTCGTGCTTATCGGAGCAGGCAGCGCAAACTCCGCCCCGGTCATTCCCCATCGGGCGCCCGCCGATACAGACGGTGTGAACGGTAGCCACACATCGCTATTGCCCGACGCCGCAGGCCAACAAGCCGACATTGTCGGTCTGCCCGCACGACGCGAGACCTGGGCAACGCGTTTCGTCGCCTGGGCGGCCGCCTCCCGCGCTCACCGCGTCATCTGCCTCGTGATGGGAATCTGGCTGCTCAACGGGTTTGATCTGGTGTTCACGCTCCTCTCCCACAAGCATGGACTGCTGCAGGAGCAGAATCCCATCGCCCGCCTCATGCTCGGCAACGGCACGAGTTCGATCGTGCTGTTCAAGATCGGGCTGGTGCTTATCGGAAGTTACCCGCTCCTGCGATTCCGCCGGTTGCGACTTGCCGAGCTGGCCGCCTACCTGGTGCTCGCGGCCTATGTCTTTCTCGCGATTCGCTGGTCCACCTGCTTCGAACTCTACGCGTTCGCACTCCCCGGCGACGTCGGCCTTGCCGGTCTTGAAGACGTAGAGGTCACCGCGCCGCACTGATTCGCGCTCCGCCGTCGACACCGCTACCAGTCGTCAGTTTGCAGTTGTCAGTGATCAAGTTGTCAGTTGTCAGTGATCAGTTCTCAGTTGTCGGCAAGGTGCCCCATTCTTCGCGCAGCGAGGATGGGGGATGGTAGCTTTCAGCCATCAGCCATGCTAAACCGATCCCGGCGCGCCGGGACGCGCCCTCCGGGCGAAAGCCGCTCCGGCGGTCTTTCAAGCACTGCCCTACCTATGGCAGAATAGTGCCACCAACGCGACATTTCAGCAGTAATTCCGGGCCGGGAAGTGGTATACTTTGTTGGGACGGAGCCCGGAGAAGAGATTCGTTATGCCGGTTCGATGCAGTTTGATCGTAGCGCTGCTTGCTTTCGGCGGCGGGCGGGTCTCGGCCGATGAAACGCTCTACCGCTACGAGGCGGACGAATTCTCGCCGTGCCACGCCTCGCATGGCTGGCAGTGCGGCACGCCGTGCCAAAACGACTGCTCCGGTTCGATCGAAAACGGTCACTACGTGCTTCGTTTTGCCCGCGGTGGTTCACGGATGGGCCATATTCTGATTATTGCGCCGACGGATGCCCCCCCTCCCCCGCCGATCGATGAAACGTTCTGGGTCGAGTGGCGGTTCCGCTCCAACTGCCCAGCGGGAACCAATTCGCTCTTCAACGACGCTCATTTT
>JADFRH010000056.1:0-1437 GCA_022561415.1 Planctomycetota bacterium | reverse complement strand
GCGTTGGGGGCGTCGGTGTTCGCGGTGTTGCTGGCGCTGGTGCTGCCGCACGATATCACAGGTAGCCCCGTGCCGAGTTGGTTCCCCCTGGCGCTGGCCGCGCTGTTCTTGCTCTACGGCGGCAGTCGCACTTCACACGAACGGCGCTACGACGTGGGGTTGGCCATTGATGAGTTCCACACGTATCGCTTTGAGAGCGTCGGCGGGACTGACTACAGGGTTGCGGTCGATGGCCGGATTTTCATCGATAGCTCTGGGGTAGTTATTTCTCCGTCCGGCGCGTTTCTCAGCATGTTCGGAGATGGCTCATGCAACGGAGATTTTGAAGTCGTCAACGAGTGGGATTTCATCCGCTACGGCACGATAGCGGGCGGTGAAAGAGTTATATCAGCCGATCCACCCGCCGGCCTGCTCGACGCACAGCAGGCCTTTGGTCTGACCACGTTTCGGGTGAGATTCGATGCGCACAACTACGTCTACATCGACGATATTACCGTGGACGTAACGGGCGGCGCTGGTCCAATCGTTCTGGCAACCCGCCGCGTCGAGAACGAAGAACCCGACCTTGTCCAGATCGTCCTGGACCGGCCACTACCCGTTGGCGAAACAACGACCTTCACGTTCGATACCGGGTTAGCAGTCAACTGCGACCCTGACGTTGGCGAAATCGTCAACTGCGTTCAGTACACGCTTCCACTTCCGGTCTGTGGCGACGGGGCAGTGAACCTGCCGGGTGAGGAGTGCGATGACGGCCCAGCCAATTCCGACACGCTGCCCGACGCCTGCCGAACCAATTGCGTGCTACCCACCTGCGGCGACAGCGTCACGGACACCGGCGAGGAATGTGACGAAGGCGGCATCAGGCCGACGTGCGACGCCGACTGCACCCTGGCCGAGTGCGGCGATGGAACGTTCAATTTCTTCGCCGGTGAGGAATGCGACAACGGACCATCCAACTCCGACACCCTGCCCGATGCGTGCCGAACGAACTGCTTACGAGCCAGCTGCGGCGATGGTGTTACCGACACTGCTGAGCAGTGCGACGGACTGGACGATGCGTCGTGCCCGGGTCTTTGCCGCGAGACGTGTGTGTGCCCAACCTGCGGCGACGGGACCCTCGACACCGGGGAAGAGTGCGACAACGGATCAGCCAACTCCGACAGCCAGTCCGATGCCTGCCGAAACAATTGCGTGCTACCGTCCTGCGGCGACAACGTAAAGGACTTAACCGAGGCATGCGACGGATCAGACGCTACGGCCTGTCCCACCGAATGTCGAGGCAACTGCCAATGCCCAACCTGCGGCGACGGCATCCTCGACCCCGCCGAACAGTGCGACAACGGCGCAAGTAACTCCGACACCATGCCCGACACCTGCCGAACGAGCTGCACGCTCCCAACCTGCGGCGACAACGTGACCGATGAAGGCGAAGAGTGC
>JADFRH010000055.1:8735-10360 GCA_022561415.1 Planctomycetota bacterium | reverse complement strand
ATCACGCGCTTTCGCAATGAACACCTCGCTGCGCCGGCCTTTTTCGTGCCGTGCCCACTGACTCATGGCCGCGGCTATCCCACCGCCCATCACGAGCGCGCCGCCGATTCTGATCACGTCCCTTCGCGAAAAGCCGGAAGAGTGCCTAGTGAAGGGCCTCTGCAACTCTTCACTCTTCACTACCGACTCTTCACTCGTTTCTAGCGGTGGCGAGGCCTGCGGTCGGCTCTGCTCGCGGGCCTTGGGCTTGGATTGATCTTTGGCGACGGGCATCAGGCACCGTACCCCTTCGCGCCGGCCAGGGCGGGCTTTTCGGTCGGATGCCATCCGGCGTCGGCCAGAAGCAACAGGGCGTCGTGATGAGCGTTCGGGCTCGCCGGCATGGAACGGTCGGCAAGCCGACTTTGTCGGTCGGCCGCTTCAGCCAACCAGTCGCCCGCGCCATTCGGACGTTCATCCCAGGCGGTAAGCCCGAGCAATCCCCAACTCAGCGAAATTGCAGAGCGAACGGTCGGCAGTTCGCTTTTCAAGAATGCGATGGCTCCCTCGACGTTCGCACTGGGGGGCCGACCGGCCAGCGCCATCAGCGCGAGACCGGTCATCGAGCAGAACGGACGCAGCGTGCTATTGAGCACGCGCGTGTTTCCATAGTTCCAGCCGCCGGCCGCCAGCGCTCGGTTCTCGATGACCCGCAGCCCCTCCCTCACCCGTTCGTGGTTGGCATGGCCGGCCGTGTCTAGCGCGAGAATGGCCAGCGCCGTCGGCTCAATCCATGAGTGCGTGCCCTCGATCCAGGGCCAGCCGATTAGCGTGGTGTCGTGTCCGAAGAAGCGGGAGTTTTGCGCTATCGGACGTCCCTTCGTTTTGGTTAGCCACCGAGCGGACTGAACGCATGCGGTCTCGAACGAGGATCTACACGACTCGGGAGCGCCGAGCCAGGCGAGCAGGGCAATAGGTGTCGGCCAGCACGGAGACGGCATGGACGCGCAGATGGGCACGGCGCCGTCGACGCGCTGTATCGCGGCCAGCCACGACAGCCCTTGGGTCGTCAACGTCGCATCACGACCCTGGGCGCTCAGCGCGAGACACGCCAGGGCCGTTGGCTCCGAATACCCTGCGGTTCCGGGGTGATAACTCCACGCTCCGCTCGGCGTGACGTTGCTTGTGAGGCGCTTAATAAGCGAGGTTTGCCAGCTCATCGGGAAGACTCAGAGGGATATCGTCGCGGGGAACTGCGCGCTTGAAGAGACGTTCCGGGCGAGTTACGAATTACGAGTTATGAATTACGCGGCCGTAAGCCGTAACTCGTAATTCGTAACTCGAAATTCTTGCGGCGTGATACATCGAGCACCGATAACTTTGCCCCCGAACCTTTGCAGGACCAACCTCTCAAGAATTACTTGAGATTCTCTTGCTCACGGCGGTTTTGTTTCTTACATTCAATGCAGCGAAGCGATGGAGGGAACGCGAGCGGAAAGATGTCCCGGCTCTTGCCTTTGACTTTCTCCTCGGCCCGGTCGGTCTCATGCAGATTCGCGTGGAGGCCGGACTCAATTCGTATCGTACGGTGTAGAACACCGTTTTGTGTTGGCTCGAGCCCCAGGAGGTCCGGGTCGCTGTGTAAG
>JADFRH010000055.1:0-8725 GCA_022561415.1 Planctomycetota bacterium | reverse complement strand
GGGGCCTACGGCAGAGTGTTCTGTCGGCGCAACCCTTTGCATATTTTTCGGCTGGTATCTCAGCGTACCGGTCTCCATGTAGGGAGGTGTCAGATGAGACAGTTTGTGAATCGTGCCAAGGACTTTCTCAAGTCCGAAGACGGCCCCACGGCCACAGAGTACGCGGTCATGCTCGCGTTGATTATCATCGTTGCGATCGGAACGATCACGACGCTTGGTACCACCGTCAAGGGTGTGTTCGCCAACGTGACTACCGAGCTCGCGAAGGTTCCCGGCGGAACGTAAGCCGACCCGACGAGCCGGACGTTCCGGCGGTCAAATGGGCGGCGTTGTGTGAAGAGGTTTGTGAAGCGCGTCCGAGATCTTCTACGGTCGCAGGACGGAACGACGGCCGTCGAGTATGCCGTGATGCTCGCACTGATCGTCATGCTGGCGATTGGGACCATCACGGCGCTCGGCACTTCAGTCAAGGGCGCCTTCGCGAACGCCAACACGGAGCTGGCCAAGGCTCCGGGCGGCACCTAGTTGCCGCCCCCGATGAGCGGGACGGCTTCCACCCGCCGGGCGTATCCGGCGGAAGGATAGTGTAGACAGTGATAGATTTATCTTCCTGTCCTTAGATATCGAGGGGTGGTGGGCGCCACCGATCGCGGCTGCGCCCACCACCTTTTCTTGCTGCGCTGATCCATCCCAGGGGGTTTGCGCGGAAGGCTGACGGGCGAGGGGTTCGCCGGATGCGAGCCCGGAGAGGCGACAACGCCAATCGGGAGATACGAGCATGGAGTTCGGGTTCTGGCAGGTAACATGCGCGGTCTTGGTTCCCGGCATACTTCTCGCTTCGTGGATAGATATCACTGAGCGACGGGTCCCTAATTGGCTCAACCTCGCGCTGATCCTCTCCGGATTTGCGGTGCAGTTCGCTTTCTTCGGCTGGGCGGGGGCCGCCACGGGATTCTGGGGTCTGCTCACCGGGTTCGGTCTGCTGATCATTCCCTGGATGATGCACGCCATGGGCGCCGGCGACGTTAAGCTCATGGCCGCCATCGGTGTCTGGCTCGGTCCGATGCTCGCGCTCTACTCGTTCGCGCTCGGCGCGGTGCTGGGCGGGGTAGCGGGCGTCGTGATGATTCTTTCCGCTCGTCGTCTTGGCACGGCTTGTGCGAACATGGCCATCATTCTGGAAAAATGCACATCGCGCGCCACGCTGTTCAGTGAATACGGTTCGGTCAAGAGCTTCGGCTCCTCGGGTCAACTGCTGCCCTACGGCGTGCCGTTGACGGCCGGAACACTGGTCATTCTCTCGGCGAAAATGTTTGGATGGTGGGGAATATGAGTCCGGTCTTTCGTAAAGGGAATCGGCGATGTCTTCGGCGGTCCCGCTCGACGCGCAAGCGTGCCGCGGCGATCGTCGAGTTTGCCATTGTGCTCCCGCTGCTTCTGACGGTTCTGTTCGGGATCATTCAGTACGGCTGGGTCTTCATGATCCGGCAAACACTCCAGATGGCCGCTCGCGAGGGATGCCGCGTCGCCGTTTTGCCGACCTCCGTTGATCCCTACACCAACGTGACGACCCGCATCGATGAGGTGATGGCGACCACCGGACTGACCACCTACACGGTGACCATGACCCATGCGACTGTCGGGAACCCGGTCGAATCGGTGGTCGTCTCGGTTCCGTATGCGGACGCGTCACTCCTGGCAGGCTGGTTCGGCTCGTCGAATTTCAACCTGAGCGGCGCCTGCAGTATGCGAAAAGAGGGTATGGGCGGCTGATCGGTGCCCCAAATTACGAATAGCGAATTATGAATTATGAATTCATAATTCGCTATTCGTAATTCATAGCAGCCACGCGGAGCAAGTATTTCCCCCCGGATAGGTCGGATCGAGGGCGTAGCAATCCGATAAAGCACCCGTCAGTTCGGTATGAGTCACTAGGCGGCTCGGTGCGGCTGAAAAAGCATCGAACGTAGTGGAACGAACGTATCATGAAATCTAAGGCTATCATTCCGCTCATTCTGGGTCTGGCCGTCGGTGTCGCAACGGTGAAGCTCGCCATCAACACCATCCGCAAGGCCCAGGCCGGCAACCAGCCGATCACGATGGTCCAAACGGTGCGTGCGAAGCAGGACATTGCTCCGTACAACAAGATCACGGCCGAGATGGTCGAAGTGATCGAAACGCCCGCGAGCCTGCTGGTGCCGGATGGTGACCGATGCGAAACGCTCGAGTCGGTCCTGGGGCGCGTTTCGGCCAAACCGATTCCGCAGTTTGTGCCGGTACTGAAGTCCATGCTTGCTCCGGAAGGAACTCTCGCGGGGATGGTCGGACGAATCCCCAAAGGGTATCGCGCCGTTTCGGTTCGGATCGATGAGGTCACCGGCGTGGCGTTTCAGATCAGCCCGGGCGATTGGGTCGACGTCATCGTGGTCATGGATGTCGCCCGTTCCAGGGGCGCCGGGCGTGATACGATCGCCGAGGTGATTCTCCAGAACGTCCAGGTTGCGGCGATCGGCTATGCTACCTCCGCATCAAGATCCGGCTTGGGAAAAATCAAGCCGGCCAAGTCGGCCACGCTGCTGGTCGCGGAAGCCCAAGTTCCAAAGCTGCACCTCGCGTCGACGCGCGGCAAGATCACGCTCGCGATGCGCGGACACGAGGGCGGTGTCAGCGATCACCCGGTATTCGCAAGCCTCAGCGACGTGATATCGTCGCTGCGCGACCCCGCCGGCGAATTGACGCCGGCAGCCGAGCCGCAACGACGGACGGTCAGGCGTAACACGAGACCACACGAGGTCGTCGTGTATCACGGCGTGGGCGGTGGTCGAGCCGCGACGAGCATCGAACGAATCACGTTCGCCCACGACCGGTCCACAAAGATCGTGAACGTAACACAGGGGCATCCGTCGCGCGGCGGGTCGGTGTTCAGCGACGCGAGCGACTCGCGGCGAGGGCGCGACCACAATGAACACGGGGGAGACGAAGACTAGTCCGAACCGAGTAACCGAATCCTGCAAAAGAAGGGCGTTTTGACATGATAGAAGTCAAGGAAGACGGCCTGATCGCCGAATCCGTCATAACGGGAACGAACCACGTTTTGCCGTCGCATCCGCGCATTGGGGCCATAGCGCTCGCCTGCTGGATCGCGCTCTCCGCGCCCGCCTACGGGCAGACCGACACGCCGTTTCGGGTTTCGGTTCTGGATCACTCGGGCAGTGTTCAGCAGATCAGTGTCCTGCTACACGGCAGCACGACGATCGAGACAAGCCTCGAGTTCAACAGTGCCGCGGTCGTCTCCGATAGCATCGCCGACGTTCAGGTGATGAGCCCCACACGGTTGCTGATCACCGGGCGAAGTTACGGCACGACGAACGTCGTGCTGACCGGTGCCAACGACCAGCAGTACTTGCTGGAGGTAACCGTTAGGCTCGACCTTCGCCGTCTCAACGCCGCCTGCAAGAAGATCGATCCGTTATCCGACATTCATGCCGACTCGGTGCTCGGCAACATCGTACTGACCGGAACCGCCAGCGGTGCCGACAAGGCGGCACGCATCGTCGAGCTGACCGAGCTTTTTCTTCCCCCGGCCGGTGAAAGTGGCCAGACGGCCGTGGTCCAGAACCACCTGGATATCGCGGGTGAGCAACAGGTGCTGCTTCGCTGTATCGTTGCCGAAGTGAATCGGGCGGCCTCCAGGGAACTGGGCATCAACGGGTTCCTGGCCGGCGAGAACTTCCGCGACGCTTTTGTCGTCAACCAACTCGGAGGAATCAATCCCATCAATTTCGGTGCGGCCGCAGACGCACCCCTGACGAGCAACATCCCGTTCCTGACCAGCGCAGACGGCATTCCGCTGGGACCGGCCTCGTCACTCTCGCTCGGTTTTCCGCGTATTCAGATGCAGCTTTTCATCCGGTCAATGGCCGACAACTCGCTCTTGAAGGTTCTGGCCGAACCGAACCTGGTCGCCATCAGCGGAGAGACGGCTACGTTTCTCGCGGGCGGTGAGTTTCCCATCCCCGTTCCGCAAGGGAACCAGACCGTCACGATCGAGTTTCGCAAATTCGGTGTGCGACTGAACTTCACACCGACCGTTCGAAGTGGCCAGCGCATTCGACTCCGTGTGGCACCGGAGGTGTCTGAACTCGACTTCGCCAACGCGGCACAGTTTCAGGGCTTTATCATTCCCGGTCTCACCTCGCGTTCGGTCGAGACCACGGTGGATCTCGGCAACGGCGAGACGATTGCCATCGCGGGTCTCTTGAGCGAACAGGTGCGCGGATTCGCGTCGCGGATCCCCGGTATAGGCGATTTGCCGATCCTGGGTGCGCTGTTTCGCAGCGTGAGCTTCCGCCGCTCGCTGTCCGAGCTGGTCATCCTGGTAACCCCCGAAATCGTGGCCCCACTCGACGCCCATCAAGCCTCGTCGCTCGAGGCCAAGAAGCATAACGACCCGAACGACTTCGAGCTCTACGCACTGGGTCTGCTCGAAGGCGAAGACGACTCGGCCGGCGGTCACGCGACGCGGGACCAACACAGTCGGCGTAAGGACCGCCGCGGCCGCTCGGCACTCCCACGCTCCCGAGCGGTATCCGAGCCGAACAACCTGTCCGTCCACGGGCAGTGGGGCCACGCCCCACCCCTCGGCCGATAACCCGCCCTGCCGCATCGCCTCGAATCCGGCTCGGGCCACCCGTGCATGTTGCTACACGGAATCCGCGGACGCCGGGGCCGTGGCCGGTCGTTTGGCTCGATTCAAGGGGATCGCGCCGGCGGCGAGTTCATAGAGGACGGGCAGCAGGAAGAGCGTGAGCAGCGTCGAGGTCAGAACGCCTCCGATCACGACAGTGGCGAGTGGTCGCTGCACCTCGGCGCCAACCCCCGTCGAAATCGCCATGGGAATGAAGCCGGCCGCATCCGTAATCGCCGTGGCGAGTACGGGTCGGAGGCGCTGCTTGGCCGCGCCCACCACGGCCTCACGCATCGGGCTCCCTTGCTGCAGGAATACGCGGATTGCTGCGATGAGAATCTGTCCGTTGAGCACGGCGATGCCCGTCAGTGCGATAAACCCGACCGCGGCGCTGACACTGAACGGCAGACCCCGCCACCACAGCGCCAAGACCCCGCCCACGATGGCGAAGGGAACACCGGTATAGATGAGCAGCGCATCTCGCAGGGATCTCAGGCTGAAATACAAAAGGACGAAGACCAGCGCGAGCGTGAGCGGAACGAGCAGGCCGAGGCGAATGCGAGCCCGCTCGAGGTTCTCGAACTGTCCACCCCACTCGATGACGTAGCCCTCGGGAAGCGACAACTCGTTCTCGATGCGCGGCATGGCCTCTTCGACAAACGAGGCGACGTCGCGGCCAACCACGTTGCACTGCACGCGGATCAGGCGTCGACCCCATTCGCGATTGATGGTGGCCGGTCCCTCCGTGTCCTCTACCGAAGCGAGCATGTGCAGCGGCAGGATCGCTCCCATCTCGGTTGGGATCAGCGTGTCAGCCAGCAGTCGTACATCGCGACGGTATTCGTCGGGCAAACGGACGACGAGCGGGAACTGACGTTGGGCCTCGAAAACCTCCCCCACGTGGCGCGTCCCGATCGTCTCGACAAAATCGAGCACGTTGCGAGCGGGGATGCCGTACCGGGCGAGCTGCTCCGGCTTCACTCGAATCCTCAGTGTGGGTTGACCCGTGATCTGGTCGGCCGAGATATCCGAAGCGCCGTCGACGCCGGTCAAAATGCGCTGAACGTCGTCGCTCAGTCGAATCAGCTCATCGAAGTCATCGCCGTAGATTTTGATCGCAATGTCGGAGCGCACCCCGGAGATGAGTTCGTTCATCCGCATCTCGATCGGCTGCGTAAAGACCATGTTGAGGCCGGGGAGATCTCCAAGAACCTCCTGCAGTCGCAGAGTTAGTTCATCCTGCGACGTCGCCCGTGTCCATTGCGTGCGATCTTTGAGCGTCAGATACAGATCGGTCAGCTCGATCCCCATGGGGTCGGTCGCGACCTCGGCCGTCCCGATGCGGCTCCACACGTGCTCGATCTCATCCGGAAACTCTTGCAGTAGTAGGTCTTCGATACGCGTGTTGTACCGTACCGATTCGTCGAGCGAGATGCCCGCCAGGCGAATGACGTTGACCGCAATCGAGCCTTCGCTGAGGCGGGGAAGGAACTCGCCGCCGATTCGTGACGCGACCCAGCCCGTGCAGCCCAGTAGCACGACGACCGCGCAGATCAAGACCACTCTGCATCGCAGGACGACCGCCAACAATCCGGTGTAGGCCGCGGTGGTGGCTCGAATCAGCAAGCCCTCTCTACCGCGCGGGTTCCGAGGGAGGATGTAGTACGAAAGGATCGGTGATAGAAACAACGCAATAAGCAGCGCTCCGGACAGCGCAAAGATGAACGTCCACGCCATCGGTCGAAACATCTTGCCTTCCACGCCCTGCAAACCGAGAACCGGAAAGAAAACGACGATGATAATGCCCATGCCGAACACGATCGGGCGAGCGACCTGCTGGCTCGACGTGATGACGATCTGCAGTCGCGATTCACGGGAAAGCGTGCCGCCCTCTCTTTCCTGTTGTGCGGCCAGTGTGCGCAGATTGGATTCGGTCATGACGACCGAGCCGTCCACGAGAATGCCGAAGTCGATCGCCCCCAGGCTCAGAAGGCTGGCGGCTATCGAGAATTCGTGCATGCCCAGCACGGCAAACAGCATGGCCATCGGGATCGTCAGCGCAACGAGCAAACCGGCGCGAAGACTGCCAAGCAGCAGAAAAAGCACGACGACGACGAGGACGGCACCGGCCGACAGGTTTTCACGAACCGTGTTAATGACTTTCGACACCAGGTCTGCACGGTCGTAGACGATATCGATGATGACGTCATCGGGCAGCGACTTTCTGACGTTATCGAGCCGCGCTCTGAGTTCCTCCGTGACGTCCTTGCTGTTCTCCCCCATGAGCATGAAGGCCAGCCCGAGAACGACCTCGCCACGACCTTGCGCCGTCACCGCACCGCGTCGAATCTCGTGTCCGATGGCGACCTCGGCCACGTCCCTGATGTAGACGGGTGAGCCGTCCTGCGCGCTGATGACGATGTTCTCGATGTCGGCAATGGAGGAGACCCTACCCAGGCCGTGAACGAGCCAGGATTTTCCAGCCGAGACGATCTGCCCGCCGCCGACGTTCTGGTTGTTCAGTTCCAAGGCCTCGAAAATGTCTCGGAGCGTGAGGTCGTATTTGATGAGGGCATCAGGGTGGAAGATGACGTGGTACTGCCGCTGCTTGCCGCCCCACGTGTTGACCTCGGCTACGCCGGGGACTTTGCGCAGCTCCGGCTTGATGATCCAGTCGTGGATCGTGCGAAGTTCCTCGACGGACCGACCCGGATTCTCGGAGCGCACGACGTAATGGAAGATCTCGCCCAGACCGCTCGAAATCGGTCCGAGCTGCGGTGGATCGATCCCGCCGGGCAGACTGACGCCGGCCAGTCGCTCGGAAGTGAACTGTCGGGCGTGCGCGATCGAGGTGGTGTCGTCGAAGGTCGCGACGACCTGCGACAGACCGAACTTCGACACGGACCGGACGTTCGCCAGGCCGGGCAGACCCCCGATGGCCAGCTCAACCGGCAGCGTGATTTGCCGTTCAATCTCTTCGGGATTGAGAGCCGGGGCGACCGTGTTGATCTGAACCTGAATCGGCGTGGTATCGGGAAACGCATCGACCGGAAGGCTGAGTAGCCGCCAGGCACCGAGACCCAGTCCCATCGCAAAGACCAGCAGCACGAGCAGCCGGTTTCTCAACGCGGCTTCGACAAGTCGATTCAACATCGTCGGGGCCTGCCCTTTCTAATCTTCCACGCAGCCCGCGCCGAGGCGTGACTTGAGAAACTCGGACATCATGATGAAGCTGCCGGACACGACCACGGTGTCGCTTAGCGCCAGCCCCTTGACGATCTGAACGCGACCTCCGTGATCCATGCCCGTATCGACGCGACGCAGTCCGTAGAGATCTTCTTCGAGCTTGACGAAGACAAACGGGTTTCTCTCGAAGCGCTGCACCGAGGCCGTCGGAACAGTCAAGGCCCGCGCCTCGCCGGACAGAGCGATCCGCGCCTCGCCGAACAGATTGCTGCGCAGCATTCGCTCGTTGTTCGACACAACCGCGCGGGCCTCGACCATGCGACTCGGTTCCGTAACGGATGTGCTGACCCAGTCGATTCGGCCCGTGGCCGTGAAGCCGGGTAGCGTCGTGAAGGTGGCCTCGACCGCGAGGCCGGCGTCGAAACCCGCTACGTGGTCGGCCGGGCCGAGGCGACCGGCCTGCCCGACGCCGCCTTCGACGTGGTCGGCGCCGGACAGTGCTGGCACTGGTTCGACGGCCCGCGCGCCGCCGTCGAGGCGCGACGCCTGCTCGTCCCCGGCGGCCGGCTGGTGATCGCGCATTGCGACTGGATCCCGCTCCCCGGCAACGTCGTGGAGGCCACGGAAGAGCTGATCAAGGCACACAACCCGGCGTGGCGGTACGACGGCATGACGGGGCTGCATCCCGCGAGCCTTGCGCACGTCGGCGCCGCCGGGTTCGCCGAAATCGAGAGCTTCTCGTTCGACCTCGCCGTGACCTACTCCCACGAGGCGTGGCGCGGGCGCATCCGGGCGAGCGCGGGGGTCGGCGCGAGCCTGCCGCCCGGGAAAGTCGCGCGGTTCGACGCCGAG
>JADFRH010000054.1 GCA_022561415.1 Planctomycetota bacterium | reverse complement strand
GTTCTTGAAGGGGCCGACGAAGTGCCAGTTCTCTTGGGCGAGCTCGACGTCGCCGACGATTTCGAGCTCCTTCGTGTCGCCGCAGCCCAGGCCGTGCTCGTGGGCCAGGCGTCTGACCTGTTTCGTCGCCACAATGTTCGCTCGGCATTGAAATCGGGCAAGACCCTGGGTATGATAATCGTCTCGCTGCACGCAAGAGGGGGTATCTCGGATCAATAGGAGTCAGGACATGTGTGTATCCGTGAGAATCGGCGTAGCGGTACTGGGCGCGTGCTTGGCTCTGGGCGCGGAAGTGACTCAGGCCCAAACGACCTGGTATGTGGATAAGTGCGGGGATGAGGGGGCCGGCTGTACCGGTTGGGACGATGCATGTCCTGACCTGCAGACCGCGTTGAGCCTAGCCTCATCCGGCGACGAGATCTGGGTCGCTGCGGGGACTTACAAACCGGACTCAGGAGTTCCTAGTCGGTTCGCGACATTCCGCATGGTCACCGGCGTTTCCGTCTACGGCGGATTCGATGGCACGGAAACTTTGCTGGAGGAGCGTGCGGGCCTGTTCGACCAGACGGTCCTGAGCGGCCACTTGGGCGCGGACGTCGGCAGTGACTGCTGCGAACCCAATGGGACTCCTGGGTGTGAATGCTCCGGCTGCGTAGAAGACGTCTGCTCGGCACTGCCATCTTGTTGCACCACGGAATGGACCTCCGGCTGTGCTGATGATGCGCAAACCCTGTGCCCGGCGCTTTGCGGAACAAGTAGTTCAGAACGCAGTTACCACGTGCTAACCGCGCAATTCGTGGGTGGTGGTGCGGCGCTAGACGGGTTCGTCATTACCGGCGGACAGGCAAACGGCGCGTGCTGTTCCCATGACCGGGGTGGTGCGATGTTTGTTCACTTTAGCACCCTGACGGTCCGCAACTGCAAACTGATTGACAACGATGCGTCAAACGTGGCGGCTGCGGTCTGGATGAAAAACAGTAGCGTCACGTTAGTCAATTGTCTGATTCAGGATAACGAGGTCTCTCCGGGCAACAGTGGGGCCGCGATTCAGGACGTGTTCGGGAGCCATCTAACGCTGATTGACACGGTTCTGCGCAACAACACGCTGGCGCCGAGCAATACCGGTGGCGGGGCCATCTTCGTGGGCGGCAATTGTTGTGGCCGTGGGAGTACAATGACCGCCACAGGTTGTACATTTTCCGGAAACCTTGGTGCCACCGGTGGTGCGATTCTCAACAACGGTCTTGCCTGGATGACGAACACTTTGTTCATCGGGAACGAGGCGCAGGGGAACGGGTTCGGCGCCGAGAACGGCCACGGCGGCGCCATTGCCAATCACGGGGAGTTGACGGTCACTAACTGCAGCTTTTCCAACAACACGGCAGTGCTTGCCGGAGGAGGTTTGTCCAACGGTTTCGAGACGTCCAACACGGACCTGGACAGCATGACCACCGTGGCCAACACGGTATTCTGGGGCAATAGCGCGCCCGCCGACACCGAGTCCGGTCAAATCTTTTCGGCGGATGATGATCTCTTCATCGACTACTCATGCGTCGAGGGCCTGACTGGCAGCCTTGGAGGCACCGGGAACATCGGCGTGGATCCACTGTTCGCGGATTCAGCCGGCGGCAACCTTCGTCTTACCGGCGGCTCTCCCTGCATCGATGCCGCAGACAATACCGCCGTGCCGGTTGGCGTGCTTACCGATCTCGATGGTAACCCGCGCTTCCTCGATGACGTTACGACGTCGGACACCGGCAACCCGGACGGGCTGCACCCAATTGTCGATATGGGCGCTTATGAGTTCGAGACGCCTTCCTGCCTGGATGGGGACGGCGACGGGATGGTTACCATTTGTCATGTTCCGCCCGGAAACCGGGTCAATGCACGCACACTGAGCGTGAGCGAGAACGCCGTGCCCGCACACCTAGCGCACGGAGATGCTTGCGGGGAATGCGCAGGCCGTGGTATTTTCGCGCGGCGAGGACCTCGGGCGCGCAACGACTTCCACGTATTCAAACGTCGGCGTGGCATTAGGGTTGGTGTCGGATCCGTCGAAAGGCCGTTCGGCCCGGTCCGGAACCGGGTTCCTTTTCCGTACGGGGCGGCCGATCTCGACGCCGACGGTATGATCGAGGCTGAAGAGCTTGCGATTCTGAAAGGCCGCCACGCGGAACCGTGACGGTAGATGGGCTAGCAGCTCCGGCATTTAATATCACTCGCACGTTACTCAGCGTGCGGCAACGGCGACGAAGATTAAGGTATCAGCGCGACTTGCGGAGGATAAAGGCGGATCAGGGAGACGTTGCCGGTCGGTCAAATCTTCCCACTATGTCTTTGCAGCCGAGTTGAAATCTCCGGCCAGATCCCAGTACCATATGATGCGCACCGTCCGCTAGCGAGTTGATACGTTGCGCCGGCGTCGCACGGCTATTTCCGGTCGACAGGGGTTAGTAGCTACCAGGATATCCTGATCTGTTGACTACCCAGCCAAAAGCCGTTCGGATGCAGTAGAAACTGTGAAACCGGAATCTTTGAGTCTCCCGTTTCGAGGTAATCGCCGATTCCGCCCAAGTCCAATGTGGAGACGAGCCATAGGAAGCCCGCTAGCCGCACGCACCAGAGCACGTCGCCGTCGTCACTGTAATAGTCCTGAGCTGAGACATGGCCTTGCTCGATCTTAATTCGCGATCCCACAAAGGCCTGCATATACGTCTGGACAGTGCCCTGCGTTGAATGATCGAACGAGAACGCAACGAAGTCTTCGTTGACCCGTCGTTTCGCGACCGTCATCACATTGCAGTACGTCTTCGCCAGCCATCGTGCCAGCAGCCTTCCTGAAACCTCTTGCCTGCTTGACTCGGCCGCAGGCCGAAGCCTGCCAGTGTCGAGGGCTTCCTTCGACGCCTCGCCGACCAACGATTGGAATCGCATCGCCTCAGCATCGGTATCTGAAAGCAACTCATTATGACGCTTGCACAAAATGTTAGCGGTGGCACGATTAAGGGGAATCTGCTTGTGTTCCGATCTGCACCAATCGAAGCCCTTCACGCGAATCGAACAGCCGCTGAAGAGCGATCTGCTAAACGTGTGTTCGCCGGATTGGGGACCGCCACAGCCCCCGAGATTGGCTGCCCAGCATTCCATCAGATCTTAGCCACCGTTCTAGCTTCAGCGTCCCCGCGCCGCTTGTACAACTCCGGCTTGCCGTTCACGCCCGCGCCGTCATCGGACAGCACAACGTGACGCCACTGCCAAGACATTTCTCCTACGCCACTTCGGCATCCGCGTAAAATGGCGAGGGTAATCTCGGTCTACTAGCATTATTCACTCCGCTGAACGCATTATCAACTCATAACCTACGGTCGGGAGCCGTTAATGCATCCTCAATTTGTTCTAGGTGTCTCTGCCATCCTTTGCGTGCTCCATTACTTCGTGAATAAGCGCCACTTCCCGAAATGTACTGTGTACTTCTTCAAGTTCGAGCTGACACTCCGCAAAATGGCATGCTACCTGCCCGACTATGATGCTACCGCCTGCAATCGCCGCCATGATCGTACCACCGAGGATATCGCCGAGAGCCATACCTCCAGCAAACTTCAGTAACAAATTCGAATCGAAAACGCTAGTGATACGCCCGCTGACCGGTTCGTCATCACGATGAATTTCAAGACCTTCGCTAGGCCGTTGCAGAAATTATCAGAACGATTTTTCGTTACGGCAACCGCGAAACGTCGTTGTCGACGCGATCGAATACGGGTCTGTCCGAATGCGTCCGAGTCGGTCCGAACGCGTCCGAAAGAAGGTTTTCAGAAAATTCTTGGATCTTGCAGTTGGACACTTGGTTTGCGCGACCGCCACGAAGGATTGGACGAAATACGGCGGTCATCGTGGTTGGTTATGGGGGTTGGCGCCGGTTTAATGCGCCGTTGGATTCGACCGGTGCGGTAGGCTGCCGGCCCGACGCTGATCATGTCGACGCCGCAAATGGCAACACATGGCGCTTGACGTTTTCAACGCTTTCGGATACGCTTCTTGCTGCTTTTCAAACATGGCGTCCTTGTCTTCTGGGACGCCGACAATTGAATAACGAGTTCGCGGCGTCCTGGAGACGCCACGAACCAGAATCTAGTTCCCGTTCAACAAGCACGTCGAACTTGCGCGGCCTTGGCGGCCGCGCCCTATCAGACGCATGAACGGGCATCACGAAGGGGGTAAATCCTCTGATGCCCGAGGTACGTCTGGACAATCATTCCATCCAAGCCGTCGCGGCGAGAGTGTCTGAGCTACTCGTCGAGAAGTTTAGCCCGCTAGCGCGACTGGTCGAACAAACCGCGGAAAACATCGCACTCCCCGCTTTGCGTTACAAGGAGTTGCTAACTCTCAAGGACGCCGCCCGGCTCCTGGAAACCTGCGACGCGACCCTTCGCAAAAAGCGTCTACTGAACGACCTTGAGAAGCGGACGTACGAGCCGACCAAGCTGAACGGCTTCCGACTCTCGAAAGCGCCAAATGCGCAGTGGCGATTCCACCTGAACGAGGTTCGGCGCTTCGCCCTAGCATTGTGCGGTCCAATCATCGCTTCCGATGGTGAGGCCGCCGAAATGAGGGCGGGGTCGTGAATGGCGTCATCGTCTATGCCGCCGCCGCGAGGAATGCCATTGAGTCTCGGCCCGCCGATCCTCTCGCGGGTGACCGACTCAGTGCGCCGAACGCTCCCCTGCCCCGAGCCTCCAACGCTCTAGATCTCGACGATCCCCTCGTCGCAGCCCTTGGCGACCAGCTTCTGGCCGCTTGGCTCGGCGAAAACGCCTCAAAGTTTCGTCTGCCCCTCTTGACATCCCGCTCCGAACCAGGGAACACACCGGCCCCAAATGGCGGGACCAGCGAGACAAAGATATGACGATGCAGGCGTACGGATATCTACGAGCCTCCACGGACCGACAAGACGCCAGCGTGCCCGCGCAAAAGAATGCCATTCTGGAGTTCGCTCGGCCCAACGATGTCGACGTGGTACAGTGGTTCACCGACGATGGCGTTAGCGGTAAGAGCTTTGATCGACCCAACTATCGCCGAATGCGTGCGCTCATCCTCGGCGGCAATCCCGACCAAGTCGAGCATGTTATCGTCTGGTCGCTATCCAGGTTCGGTCGTGTCGAACCGGACGACTTCATTGTTGAGCGGCGGGAACTGGCAAAGGCGGGCGTTACCATCCTAAGCGCCACGGAGGCGATCCGCGGCGACGGGACGTTGGCTGACGGTTTGCTCAGCTACATCAACGCGTACCAAAACCGTGAATTCCTCGTCAAACTCTCAAAGGATGTGACCCGAGGGATGCGTGCTCTAGTCGAGAACGGGTTCTGGCCATCAGTGGCGCCCCTTGGCTATAACCGACTCGTGGTCGACAATCAACACAAACCAATCGTGGTCAACGATAGCCCGCTTATCCTCAGACGCGGCGAGCTCAAGGGCAATCAGAATCACGTCATCCTCGTACCGGGAGAAGAACAGGAGCAAGCCGCCATCCGGTTCATGTTCGGGAAGAGGGCACACGAACGGTTGGGCCTACGCCGAATCGCAGCGGACTTGAACGAGATGGGCCTGCAAACGATCAAGGCTCAGCCGTGGAAGCAGTCCACGGTCCGTTCGTGCCTAACCAACCTGACGTACATCGGCCACACACGCTACGGCGTTCGCCGCAAGTACAAGGGGGTCCGAAACCAAATCGAAGGTGTCGAACTCGCCCGCAATCCACGGGAAGAATGGATCACGGTCGAAGACACGCACGAAGCCCTCATCCCCACGGATCTCTTCGAACGCGTTGCCAGCACATTTTGTGAGAACGGCCGACGAGGTCAGCGAACCCTTGGGGGGCGTCGCAAGCTCATGCTGTTCACGTCGGCAATCGTGTGCTGTCGCTGTGGCGCAAATTATCAGTGCCGCCCTCGAAAGAAGAACGGTCGAACGTATCTTTACTACGAATGTTCCGGGCGGACAGCGGGACGGACCAAGGACCGATGCGACTCTTGGTCAGTGAACGCTGACAAGCTGAGGGACTTCATCTTCGGCGAGATCCAGGAGCGGGTCTCGACCGAGGAGTTTCAGATCGCGCTCAGGGCGTATCTCGTGGGTCGCCTCGGACAGATCATCCGCAGCAATGTTTTCGACACCCGACCGCTCGACCGGGAGATTGCTGAGTTCGAGGGCAAGAAGCGGCGGCTATTTGACGCTATTTCCGATGGCTTGGTCGAGCGCGACGACCCTCAGATGGCGGAGAAACTCGGCGAGATCAACGATCGGCTCCTTCTCCTAGCCGCGCGACGGCGAGAGGCTGAGAGGTTGATGGCAGCGGAACTCAATCCTGACGTTATTGCTTCTCAGTTGATCGACCGGGTTCGGGATCTTACAGTGTTCCTGGGGAGTCAGGACGTGGAGGATCAGCGAAAGGCTCTGTTCGCCTTCTGCAAACGAATCGTGGCGGACGCTGGGGCGCGGGAGATCGTGATCGAGACAAATCTCACCGGGATGGCTTGTGAAGAAGCCCTGCCGGGGGTCCCAGCAGGGTTGTGCAATTTGAACCTCCCCGAGTAGGACTCGAACCTACGACCTAGTGGTTAACAGCCACTCGCTCTGCCAATTGAGCTATCGGGGATTCGCCGACCCCGCGTCGGCTGCGTGGAAATGTAACACGGGGAATCGATGCGTCAACACGCTTGGGCGCGGCTCGGTCGGGGTGGTGGTCATCTCGCCGGTTTCGGGGCCGAAGCGTTTTCCGTCGGCTCAGTAGACGAGCCCCCGGCCGGTGCTGAAGCCGTCGGCGGGCCGCTGTTCCCAGCCGCGTCGCACAAGCCCCAGCCCGTAGAGGCAGGACTCAAAGTCGTCGCTGAGATTGCGAAAGAGCGACGGCGGCAACCGGTCGGATTCGGCGCCCAGCTCGGAACAAATCGCGTACGAACGCTTTCCCTGCGAGACGAAATCGAGCAGCACGTCGGACGCGGCGCGATGGGTGCGTTGTAGCTGCTCGGGATAAATGCCCGCCCAGAAAAGCGTGTAGTCGCCGATGTGACGATACATGGCCCGGTCGCGCTCGACCGGGTCCGCGAGGCTCTCGTCCGACATGGCCGCCAGGATCGCCGCGATCTGGTCGATGCGCTTCCCCCGGGCGCCCTGAATCGCGGCGTATCGGTCCACGTGGGTAAAGTCGACCATGAGATCAGCGAGATAGTTGGTGAGCGCGGGGTTGCACATCCCGACCTCCGAGCAGAAGGCGTGCTCGATGAGACCGGCGAACAGTTGTCGCAACGGATGATCTTGCGGAATCGATTCCATTCGCGCGCTCGGTCGACCTTCCGGGCGACCGTCCGCACGAACTTGCGGCGCGTCGCAGGAGCGCGGGTCGGATCATCGCTCCTTAGGAAATCCTAGGATTCAGTTCCAGCAGAGGCAAATAATCGGGCGTTACGGGCGTGTAGGCCCTACGTCCGATAGCGGAATTGATTTCGAGACGTAGACGACGTTACGAGACCACGCCGCGCATGAGGTGATCTGCGCCGCGGCGCTACTCGTCCTGGTCGGTGGAATCTTGCCGCGCAATCGGCCGCGCGGAGACCTCGCCGCCTCTGTCGGATTCGCCGGCGTGGCGCTGAATTTGCGCGGTGGTCAGCTGCTTCTCCAGCCGATCGGTCATCGCGTCGCATAGCGCGTAGATCGGTTTGAGCAGTTTCTTGTGTTTTGTTTCTGCGGCTTTGATCCCGGAGAGGTCCCGCGCCTGAAGCGCTGCGTGTCGCTCGATAGCCACAGCGGCCAGTTCTTTCTTCTTGGACATCTTGTAGTCGTTCGCTTGGCCCTTGAACTCCTCGAGGATTGAACGCGCCGCGGTCACCTGACCTTTGGACAGCTTGTGTTCCTTGATGAACTCCTCGACGAGCGTCTCGAGGATCAGGTTCGGATCGAAAATGCGGTACTCCGGCTGAACGTCGGGCGTTATCGTGGGCCGGGGCGGCTGCCGGCGACTCTTGTCAGCCGTCGGGAAGAGCCTGGGGTTCGGTTCCCCCTCCTCCCAGGACTTGAAGTTCTCATCCATCTCGGCGAACTGTCGCTTCATGTCCTTCAGGTCAAAGTCGTGAACCGTTTTCTGCTCGTCCGTGAGCATGGTCCGCCATTCTTCGTTGGCGCTGTAGATGTACTCCTTGGCCGCTTCGAGCAGCGGGCGGGCGGCTTTCCCGATCCGCATCGCGTCCGCAGCGTCCGGCGGTTCGAGCCCGAGCCGCGACCGAAGCAGGTCGCCGATCACCGGCCAGACCTCGTTCTCGTGATCCTTGAGGAACCGCTCGACCCCTCTCTTCATAAGTTGATCGGTGAGGTCGCGCTGGGCCTCGTTGAGGTTATACCGTTTCGCGATATTCCTCACGGCCGCGTCCATGATCGTATCGAGCGTCAGAGCTGCCGGCGGCTTGCCGGACTTGAGCTCCTCCGCGGCGTCCGACATGCGGGAGTCCCTGGTCTGCGCCGCTGCCTGCAACGACGTGCAGAGTGAAATCGCCAAGCCCGTAACGAGAAAACGAATGTGTCGTGTTCGCCAAGACATGATTATCAACCAGATCCAAAATGACCGACTTCTGTGCGCGGCCGCCCACGCGATCCGCGCTTCCTCATGTATTATAACAAGTGCTACGTGTCCAGGTTGCACGGGAGTTTGACCGGACGTCTCGCCAGGCGGAGCCGCCGTGATCCTACCCGCCACTTCAGGTCGATCGTGTAACACCGAGCCACCCAGTATCCCACGCGATCGGCAACCTGGCAAGGGATCCCGGCTAGGAGCGCGGGAGCCGTAGGAGCACGCGGAACGGGGCGGTAAGCCGCCGGATATGATACCGAAGGCGGTGCTTCCAGAGCGTGTTGGACAGAGCCAGAATATCCGCATCCGACGGAGCGACCTTCAGCGCCTTGGCGACCATTGTCCTAGCCTCGCGCCAGCGGGCCAGACGGAGGCACGCCCTGGCCGCGGTTTGCATGGCGGGGATGTAGTCGGCTTTGGCACGCAGCGCGCTGGTACAATGTTCAAGTGCGTCGTCGGGTCGATCCATTGCCAGCAGGCAAACCGCCAGGAGGTGTTGGGCTTTTGCGTTCCAGACGTCATCGGCCAGGGCGCGTCGAAACGCATCCGCGGCCTCGCCCGGCTGGTGCATGGCCAGCAGGCATTGCCCCAGCAGAACCTGGATCGTGACGTCGTCCGGATCACTCGAGGCCGCCTTGGTCAAGCGATCTCTCGCATCACCGAACCGGCCGAGGGCGAGCAGTGCCTCGGCCTCGCGCCGCCGGAAATCCGGGAAATCGGGCACGCCGTCGCTCAACGCGTCGACGCGCTCGAAGCAGGCCAGCGCCTTGCCGGGCTGCGCGCGGCTAAGCCATATCACCCCGAGGGCGAAGTGCGATTCCACGTGTTCCGGATCGAGTTCAAGAATCTGGGCGCACTTGGCCCCGGCCGTGGCGATATCACCCGATTCGAGGGCCAGGTCCGCCAGCTCGAACAGCAGATCGGTGTTGCCGGGATCCTCACGCAGCTCGCGAAGGTAATACTCCCTCGCCTCGTCGTGTTTGCCCTGCGCACGGCAGGCCTGGGCGAGCCGCCGGTTCACGCCGATGTAGTCCGGGTCCAACTCGAGCACCCGTCGCCAGCAGAACGCGGCTCGTTCGGTCTGGCCGCGCGCGGACAGCGAGATTCCGATCGAGTAGAAGCAGTGCGGGCAGGCGTCGTCGAGCTCTTGCGCGAGATAGAACATCTCCTCGGCCTGCTCGTGACGCCCGAGTTCGGCGTAGACGCCGATACGATGGCAGTAGGCCGGCTCAAAGTCCGGCTGGGCCTTGGCCAGGTCGTTGAAGACTTCGAGGGCCCGCCCGAATCGTCCGAGACGACTGAGCGCGACGCCCAGAGAAACCGAAACCTCCGGATCGCCGGGCTCCCCCTCGAGCGAGCTTTCGTAGGCGGTCGCCGCCTCTTCCCAGCGGTCCAACTCTTCGAGAATGTACCCCCGGTGGGCGTGCCACATGGCGTTGTTTGGATTGATGGCCAAGGCGGCGTCGAGCTCGGTCAGAGCCTCCTCCCAGCGCTGGGACTCGGAAAGCTGCTGAGCGCGTTCGACTCGCTGTTCGGCCTCGAACCAGTCGTTCATGGGTTGAATAATCCCCGAAGCGATAGGGCGCTACGTTTCCCCCGTAACACCCTATTGTATCCCCGTTATCGGGCAGCGGCAACCGCCGATCAAGGCCAAATTCGACGCATTCGGGGCGTGATTCCCCGTGCCGATAACCCGCGCGTTCAGTGTCGCAACTCCTGGGGGTTAGCCAAATCACCCATAAAAAGTTGGGGCCGGTAAAGCAGGCGAGAGGGAAGGAGTTGGAAGAAGTTGTCAGTGATCAGTTATCAGCCGTCAGTCCCGGCGCGCCGGGATCAGCCATTAGCCGTCAGCTATCAGCCGTCAGTCCCGGCGCGCCGGGATCAGCGATTAGCCGTCAGTAGCACCGGCCTCTG
>JADFRH010000053.1 GCA_022561415.1 Planctomycetota bacterium | reverse complement strand
GTATTGGCAGAGGATGAGAAAGCGGGTGATGGGATTCGAACCCACGACATTCACGTTGGCAACGTGTAAGCCTACGGAAACTAGGCCCTGTGCTGGCAAGGACTTAGCGCCACCGTCGCCCCCCCCGCGCAGCGCATGCGCAGCGCGCAGCACGCCCAACCAAACCAAAAAAGATCAGATGGACCCCGATCTCGCGGCCCTCATCCGGGCTTGGCCACATCTACCGCGCGCAATCAGAACGGGATTCATGGCGATGATCGACGCCGTCGCGGTCACCGAAAGTCCACCGATCTGCAAGGAAGGGCCTGACGCGCGCTGAACCGTTCCTTTCGCCTCGGGGCGTTCCCGCGCGGCGACGGCGATTCCCGGGCGGGCAGCACGCAGACGACGACAGGTACTGAAGACCACCCAGCAGGCGAAAAGACGGCGGGTTTCCAGCTAGGCCGGAACCAAAGCGTTGCCTTGACAATCGAGTCATACCCCTCCGCTTACAGAGCTTGTGCGCGACACGAAATCCGCTTGGCCGCACGGCGTTTGCGGCGTAGAGTAACGACGTTGAGGCCCAGCTAGGGCCTCGGAAACCGAGAGCTAACGGAGAAGGTACCGGCAAGACTCCACAATCAAATTGACGCGCGAGCGTCAAGTTGCTGCTTCCCAGAAAACCACCAAGTTGAGCCGCAAGGCTCTTCAATCAAAGCAGCAGTGCTTGAGCCGCGCTCCCGAATGGGAGCGTCGGCCATGTGCTGTGCTTTGTGCCCCTTGGTGGGGGTTCTGGGAGCGGCCGCGGTTCGGCGCTCTCTTCATGCTCCGGCCAGAAATTGAGGGCGATCCCTGGCCGGGCGAGGTCGTGCAAAGCAACGATGCCAGACTACTTGAGTGGGTCAGCAGCCAGCTTCTTGCCGGACGCCGTCTGTTCGTCTCCGGAGGTGCCGGGTCGGGAAAGACCACATTCGTCAAGCACCTTCTTTCCGAGTTGCTCAAGAAGTTCGCACGCGGTCCAGCCGCAAAGGACGAGCGGGTTGTTGTTGCGGCGTCAACGGGGTTGGCCGCGACTCAGCTTGCGAGTGTGGTTGAGTCCTTGGATACAGATCGTCTCGCCGGACCGTTCACGCTGCATAGAGCGGCCATGATTCCGCGAAGCTGCGACCCTGACCGACCTGAGAATGTTAGTCGCGGCCAGCAAGACCTTGCGGACGTGCGCGTCGTCATCGTGGATGAGATCAGCATGACCGATCAGACCACGTTTGATCGGTTCATGCTGCGACTCGCCGACCACACCGGTGTCCTGGTCGTCGGTGATTTCTACCAACTTCCGCCCGTCGATAAGGATGCCGACGGTCATCCGGCCTACGCCTTCAACAGCCCCGCATTTCAGAACTTCGAGTTAATCGAGCTTGAAGGCAATCACCGTCAAGACGAGCCGGAGTTTGCTCAACACGTGGATCGCCTTCGCTTTGGTGTTTCGGATTCGTCTTTTTACGCTGACGTCGCACACGAATTCGATCTTCGGTACCCTGTGTTATTTGGAACGAACGACGGGGCGGACGCTCACAATGTAGCGGAGTTTGACAAGATCAAACGGCGTACGCACACGTCGCACGCATTCGTGGAAGCTGGTAGCACAGAGCGGGCTCTTCGCTGGTTGGCAAAGGAGACAAGGGCGCTTCGATGCCCGGACCTCAAGGAAACGATGCGCGTGATATGTGTGCAAAACCACCGTACGGCAGAAGGTGGGCCAGTCGCGAACGGTCTCGTCGGTACGGTAAAGGAGATCGGGCCGACTCACGACAACGGTTACGTAACGATCACAAGAATACAATTCGATCTACTCGGCCCTAAATCAGTAGAAATCAGACCCCTGCCCTTCAAGCAGCTAAGCTGGCGAGATGGCCGAGAGGAGGTCGTGTATAAGGTCCGACAGCTTCCGCTTCGCCCTACGGGTTGACGGTGCATAAGGCACAGGGCATGACGCTGCAGGTGGCAAACATCGAGGGAAGTCGCGTAAACTTCGCTCATGGGCAAGCCTACGTAGCTGTTTCGCGTTGCAGCACGAAATCGGGGCTTCGTGTCCAGAATCACCGCTCCATGCGCGTGTCCGCTTCGCCGACGGTGAAGCGGTATTACGAGCAAGCCGTTCGGGTGAGCCCGTCGGTCCTCGACGGTATTTGCGTTCCAGAACGCGCTCTAGACGGGAACGTCGACGACGTCAGCAGCGCCGTCGAGCACACGCTTTCAGATCAACGGAGCGTGTCGAAGACGAACGGGACGCCTGAGTGCTTCGACGACTTGGACTTCGCGGGAAACAGACAGGGCCAGGACGATGGAACCGGGTCGTTGTGGTCGATCGTGAAGGCGTTCGGGATCGTGGTGGTGTTCGTGGTCCTGATAGTTCTTCTCGCTGCAATTCTATTCAGTTGAAGCCTTCCGGGTCGTCGGAACCGCGTTGCAATACTCAGCTCCTGCAGAGTCCTCCTGCCGGCGGTTTCGATGCGAAGTGTTGCGAACAGACGCAACGCCAGACTCGCGCGATTGTTCTTGCCCAGATCCGACCTGAGCGTGTCGAACGATCGAGGGGTACGGGGTATAACTAAGTAATGCCACAGTGCGAATTTCATAAGCAAGACGGCGAACGATGCCGGGCCAAGGCCATGCGCGGAGTCGGTCTGTGCGTTTCGCACAACCCCGCTGCGGCCAAGCTCAAACGCGCTGCAGCGAGCAAGGGCGGCCGGAATCGCCGAGTGCCCAAGCGTGCGACACGGCCGCCAAAGCCGATCGCCATTCGATCAATCGACGATGTCGGCGGGCTGCTCTTTCGCACACTTGAAGAGCTACGCAATGGCGTTCTCGACGCGGATCTCGCACGCTCGATCGGCTACCTGGCCGGCGTCACGGCCAAGGTTGTCGAAACGATCGACCTGGGATGCAGGGTTGCCGCGCTCGAAGAGGACCTGCTCAAGTTCTCGGAAGTGGAGACCAACTGACGTGGGACTGATCCAGCGAATCGAATGGCTGGAAGAACAGATGGAGGACTTGCGCCTGGATGCCGGGTGGGAAGACGATATGCGCGAGCACGCCGGGGCTTGGGGCGTGCCCGAGGACGAGATGCGCGAAATCTGGCTCCGGGTGATTGGCCCTCGCCCATGCACCTGTGCTGAGCATGCGAGCGCGCTCCTCGAGGAACTGCCGCGAGCCAACGACCTCGAATCCTCCGATTAACCGCCGATCGGTCGCGTTTTCGCCACAACACCATCGACGTACAGCTCCGATGGCTGGACGTCGAGGCGTATTAACAAGCTAAGTCCAACAGATTTCTGTCTTCGTGGCAAGACTGGATAGTCAGCGATGACGTGCTACACCCGGTTTTTTCGCGCCACCGCTTCGGTATTTCGAACGGCATCTTCCGGTGCTCTGACCACGCAGCCCATCACGGCCGGTTTATTCGACGCTTCAAGTCGCCGGAGGTCTTCAGTTGAATGGCTACGGGTCACTTGGGCCCGAGCACGAAACCCGCTTCGTTGGTGTTGTCAGTGGCCATACCGGGCCCAATCGCTTGCCGTGTTCAAGTCTTGCGGCATAATAGATCCTGGTCGGCGATTCATTCAGAATGGAGACGAGCCACGGCGGTGGATACGGGTACGAATCTTGGGCCGTATCGGATTACCGGCCCCCGGCGCGACATCTATCGCGCGAGGGACACTCGCCTTCCGGGGGGCGTAAGCCGCGACCCCGCTTGGCGCAAACCGCAACAAAGGAGGAATCCGTGAAACTGTTCCGTATCTTTCTGTTGGCATCGTGTTTGATTGCCTCGCCTGCGCTCGCCCAAGTCGAGAACGAGGACGAAGAAAAGGACAAGGGGCCGATGAGCGCCGCGACATTCAAGGGGCTCGAGCTGCGTGGCATCGGTCCGGCGCTCATGTCCGGTCGCATTGCGGATATCGTCATCCACCCCAAGGATCCCGGAACGTGGTACGTCGCGGTTGGCAGCGGCAATGTTTGGAAAACCACGAACGCGGGAACCACTTGGAAGACGATTTTCGATGATCAAGGATCCTATTCGATCGGCTGCATCACGCTCGACCCCACCCATCCCGAAGTCGTTTGGGTGGGTACGGGTGAAAACGTCGGAGGTCGGCATGTCGGATACGGCGACGGCGTGTATCGCAGCTTCGACGGAGGCACATCGTGGAAGAACATGGGGCTCAAGAACTCGCAGCACATTGGAAACATCATCGTCGATCCGCGCGACTCCAATGTGGTCTACGTTGCTTCCCAAGGGCCCCTGTGGTCACCCGGGGGCGATCGCGGCCTGTTCAAGACAACCGACGGCGGCGCAACGTGGGAGAATATTCTCTCCAAGGGCGAGTACACCGGTGTCAACGAAGTGCGCATGGACCCGCGCGATCCCGACATCCTCTACGCGGCGACCCACCAACGGTACCGCAACGTCGCGGCCCTGATCAACGGCGGTCCCGAAAGCGGAATACATAAGTCCACTGACGGGGGAAGAACGTGGCGCGAAGTTAAGAAAGGTCTCCCCAAAGAGGACAAGGGCAAAATCGGTTTGGCGATCTCCCCGCAACGGCCTGACGTCATCTACGCAACGATCGAACTCGCCCACCGCAAAGGCGGCTTCTACCGCTCGACCGATGCCGGCGAGTCCTGGGAGAAGCGCAGCGATTATCTCTCGGGAGGAACCGGTCCGCATTACTACCAGGAGATTTTTGCGAGTCCACACCGGTTCGATCGCGTCTATCAGATGGACGTTCGGATGCACGTCACGGAGGACGGCGGGAAGAACTTCCGCCGGGTGGGTGAGAAGCACAAGCACGGCGACAACCATGCGCTGGCCTTCGTACCGCACGACCCGGATTACCTACTCGTCGGCTCAGACGGCGGAGTGTACGAGAGCTGGGACCTCGGCAAGAACTGGAAGTTCATCGCCAACCTGCCCGTGACGCAGTTCTATAAAGTCGCCGTCGACTACGATGAACCATTCTATAATATTGTCGGTGGAACGCAGGACAACTCCACGCAGCACGGTCCGTCGCGAACCGACAATCGACACGGCATTCGCAACTCCGATTGGATGCTCACCGTTGGCGGCGATGGTCATCAATCAGCCATCGATCCCACCAATCCAAACATCATTTACTCCGAGTCGCAGCAGGGATATCTCGTCCGTCACGATCGCAAGACCGGAGAGATTGTCTCTATCAGGCCGCAACCGGCCGACGGCGAGGAGAAGGACCGTTTCAACTGGGATTCACCCATACTCATCAGCCCGCACGATCCGGCCCGGCTCTATTTTGCCAGCCAGCGTGTTTGGCAAAGCAACGATCGAGGTGATTCTTGGAGTGCGATCAGCGGTGACCTCTCGCGCGGCCTGAACCGCTTGAAGCAGCCGATGATGGGCCGCGTCTGGAGCTTCGACGCCGTGTGGGATCTTTGGGCCATGTCGGTCTTCGGCAGCGTGACCTCTTTGTCGGAATCGCCGGTACGGGAAGGATTGATTTACGTTGGAACCGACGATGGATTGATTCAAGTCACCGAAGATGGCGGACAGAACTGGCGGAAAATCGAACACCTACCCGATGTGCCCGACAACTTTTTCGTCAACGACATCAAAGCGGATCTCCATAGCGCCGACACCGTCTACGTCTGCGTGGACAATCACAAGGCCGGCGACTTCAAGCCCTACGTGTTCAAGAGTACCGATCGCGGGAATACCTGGGAGTCGATGACCGGCGACCTGCCCGAACGGCATCTTGCGTGGCGCATCGTTCAGGACCATGTGAAGCCGGATCTGTTCTTCCTGGGCACCGAGTTCGGCGTGTTCTTCACCGTCAATTCCGGCGACAAGTGGATCAAGCTCACCGGTGGCGTGCCCAACATTTCGTTCCGTGACCTCGCCATCCAGAAACGTGAGAACGATCTCATCGGCGCGACGTTTGGACGCGGGTTTTACATTCTCGATGACTATACCCCGCTCCGTGAGATTACGGAACAATTGCTCGAGCAAGAGGCTGAGCTGTTCCCGGTGCGCGATGCCTGGTGGTACATACCGCGCTCGACGCTCGGCCGCGGTCAAAAAGCGTCTCAGGGTGGCGGCTTCTTCGTCGCTCCGAATCCACCATTCGGCGCCGTCTTTACCTACTACCTCAAGGAGACCATGGAAACGCGCAAGGAGAAGCGTAATAAGGAAGAGAAAGAGCTGGCCAAGGAGGGCGGTGACGCACCGACCCCAGGATGGGATGCTCTCCGTGAAGAAGAACTCGAAGAGAAACCGGCGATCATGCTTACGGTGCGCGACGCATCGAACAAAGTTGTCCGGTACCTTACTGCGCCGGTGAAAAAGGGCATTCATCGCGTCGCGTGGAGCTTGACCTATCCCGCGACACGTCCGTGGGAACCTCCGCCCAAACCGGACCCGGAGCGCACCAGCACACGCAACCGCGACGACGGCATGTTGGTCGCTCCCGGGATGTACACCGTGCATCTCTCCAAGCGAGTGGAGGGCAAATGGACTGAATTGGGTAAGTCGCAGAGCTTCAACGTCGTCCCGCTGCGCGATGGCGGCACGCTCCCCGGCATGACGCCCGAGCAGCTGGCGGCATACACGCTTGATTATGCCTCCTTGCAGCGCTCAGTGCGTGGCGCGAGAAAAGTCCTCGACGACACCGCTAAGCGCCTAAAGGCCATTCGACAGACGCTCGACCGCTCCACAATCGACGACGTTGGATCGAGCAGGCAAGTTCGTGCGATGGAGCGCAGGGTGGCTGTATTGAAGGTACGATTGTTCGGTAATCCGAAGCGCGACCGCGCCAACGATGCGGGCCCCATCTCGATCGCGCGCCGAATCAACGTGGGGCGCGGCAGCTTGCAGTCATCACTTTATGGACCGACGGCCACGCATCGCGAGATGTTCTCGATCGGAAAGCGCGAGTTCGCCGAGCTGAAGCGCGAGTTGGATGTGCTTGTCGAAAACGAGTTGCCTGAACTCGAGCGCAAGCTCGACGAGGCGGGTCTCGCATGGACGCCAGGCCGTGGCGTACCCGGGTACTAGAGCAGTTTCGGTCTTCGTGTAGTCACAGCGCAATCGAGAATCTGCGGTCTTTCTCCGGCAGGCCAAGCTTGAGCGGGGCGCGGCGAGCAAGGGCGGCCGGAATCGCCGTGTGCCGAAACGAGCATTCCGCCCGCGGAAGCCGATCACGGTTCAAACAATCGACGATGTCGGCAGGCTACTATTCCGGAAACTTGAAGAGCTGCGGAATGGCGTCCTCGACGCGGACCTGGCACGCTCGATCGGCTACCTCGCCGGCGTCACAACAAAGGTCGTCGAAACAGTAGACCTGGGACGCCGCGTTCGCGCCCTTGAAGAGAACCTGCTCGCGTGCTCACAGGAAGAGCTAAGCTGACATGGGACTGATCGAGCGAATCGAATGACTGGAAGAACGGATGGAGGAATTGCTCCTGGCTGCGGAGTGGGAAGACGAGGTGCGCGAGTACGCTGGGTCTTGGGGCGTACCCAAGGACGAGATGCGGGAAATCTGGCTCCGGGCGATCGGCCCACGTCTTTGCACATGTGCCGAGCACATGAGCGTGCTCCTCGAGGAGCTACCGCGACCCGACGACCTCGGTTCTTCGGATTAGCCGCCCATCGGTCGTGCCCACGCCGCGATACCGCCGACGTACAACTCCGATGGCTGGCAATATACCTCGAGTGCCTGTCCGCGTATTGCGGCGAGCGATGTGAGCGCTGAGAAACCAGGAGGGAAGGAGGTCAACCGGCTTTCTCTGCCGCCATGATGATACACGCTTAGGGCGTCTCGTAGGCGCCCAGGTCAACGCGGTCACCGATGACTCGCGGGCAACCGTCGACGTCGGTGTCAGCGGGGGCGATTGGCGTCGCGGGGTCGCCGGCATTGATCGCGGGGGAACTCGGCAGCAGGTGGTAGTTGCCGTCGATCCAGTACCCGTCGGCGTTCCAGTAACCCGGCGTCACGAACAATGGGTCTTCACTGAAGCTTCCTGTTCCGAGAGCGGCGCCAAATGGAACGATAGAGTAAGCGGGCGTCGTCGAGGAGTGTGCGTACGGCGTTCCGTTGTCCCGGAATATCAAGTTCCGAATGTCGCCGGTGCAGTTGGCGATAGCTCCGCCAGGGAAAACGCCGCCGAAGGTCAGCCGGTTCCCGACGACGGTACAGTTGACGATGGTTCCCGCGCACTGCGAGAGTCCGCCGCCCTCGAGCGCGGCGCGGTTGGCAGAGACGAGACAAGAGCGGATGGGGCCGTTGCAGCTATACAGCCCGCCTCCGGCATTGCCCGACGTGTTGGCGGACACAATGCAGTTCGTAATCGGACCGTGGCAGTAGGCCAGCCCGCCGCCCGCGACATCGGCCGCGTTGGCTATGACGCGGCAGTTCGAAACGGTGCCCTGGCAATCAAAAAGGCCCGCACCCCAGCGCGAGGAATTGCCGGAGAGCATGCATCCGGTGATGACGCCGTCGCAACGACTCAGGCCGCCGCCGTTGCCGAATCCGACGTGGTTGTCGGCGATGACGCAGTCGGTGATATCGCCGTCGAGGTCGTGGACGCCCGCACCTTCGGAGTCGGCGGAGTTTCCCGTGATGATACAATTGCGGAGGCGGGCACGTGTGGCGCGGCCGCTCACGCCGCCGCCTTTCTCGGCGACGCCACTGGTGATGGTGAAGCCTGCGAGAAGCGTGCTGGCATGTTCAGAGCCGGCGAAGGTCACGACGGGGCCTGCCGCCATTCCGTCGATGATCGTCTGCGTCGGCGAGCCCCGAGCGAAGGGCTGTGCAGCCAGGACGTGGATTGGCTTTCCGAGGAGGTTGATGTTCTCGGCGTACACTCCCGGAGCGACGACGACCGTGTCGTGATCTTGGGCCGCGTCAATGGCACTTTGGATGGTGGCATAGGTGGTGGGGACGTGGAGCGTCTGGCCAGGGACATTCTGAAGGTCGAGAAAGAGCTCGGCGGCGTCCCGGAGGTCGATCGCACCGTCGAGGTCGAGGTCGAAGGGGCGACAGCGGGCGGGAAAGGTGACGCCGGGCCGTAGCGGTCCCGTCAAACAGCCGGGCCAGTCTGCGTAGTCATCGATGTCGACGTCGCCGTCTCCGTCAACGTCGCCATTGCCCTCGATGTGACAAGGCGGTGTGATGGAGAGCGTAAAGGCTCCGGGGGCCGCGGCATTGCCGAGGCGAATCTTGTAGCACTGTCCGGCAACAGCGCTGAAGTGGACAGTATCAGTGACAAGAAAACCGTTGCAAGCGACGGCGGTACTGGGATGGGGGCAAGTGCATCCTTCATACACAATGATCGTCGGGTCGTACGGCTCGGCGTCAATCGCGATCTCAACGTCGCCGGAGCAGGAGGGCGCAAAATCGTACCAAATATCCTGCCTCATACACGGAAGAAAGCAGAAGATTCCGCATTCGTAGAGAAACGGGTCGCCGTCTGTACTAGCCCAAGTGGTGTCGAAGGTGAAGCGTCCGGCGCCGATAGGCGTTGCGTTGGCGCAGAGGTCGTTGGGCGGCTCACATTCATCGGGAATCTGGTTGCCGTTGTCGTCTGATGATGTTCCGGATGCGATGTCACAAGCGTCGGCAACTTCGTTCTTGTTGCAATCGTTCTCGCACTCGTCAGGCGTACCGTTCTGGTCGCAGTCATCACTTTGTCCGAACGTGATGTCACAGACGTCGGGTTGGTTGTTTTCGTTGCAGTCAGTCTGGCACTCGTCGGGGATGCTGTTACCATCGCAGTCGGGGCTCGTTCCTTCGCTAGTGTCGCACTCATCAGGGACGCTGTTGTTGTTGCAGTCGGGGCTGGTCTGGTTACGAACGTCGTCCAAATCTGGGATTCCGTTGCTGTTACAGTCCTCCTCGCATTCGTCCGGAATCCCGTTGCCTTCGGCGGGAAGCACATCGAGCGACGCGTCGGCGATGATGTCACAAGTGTCGGAAGTGCCGTTGTGGTTGCAATCAGGGTCGCAGTCGTCGAATGTCCCGTCCGCATCGCAGTCAGTGCCGGCCAAAGCGAAGCGGGGTCGCCCGGCGAGGCCCGTTCTCGAGTGCGCGGAGATGGCGCGGGACTATGTCGAGTTCCACGGGGACGGCGAGGGCAAGCCGCTGAAGCGACTGGCCAAGAACTTTGGGATGACCGATGGCGCCGCTCGCAACGCCATCAGGAGCATCCGTAAGAGGGGCTTCCTAACACGGAGGCGATCTGACCCCTCTTGCCCGAGAGGTACTTCGCAAACGTCGAGGCGCCAAGATGGCACGATCGGACTCAGGCCCAGACTTCAAGTCCGAAGGGACGGCCGCCACGCTCACGCTTACACCTTCTTTTGGGGCAAGTAGATCTGAACCCTGTGGTCGACCGGCCCACCGTCTCTTCCAGTGACCTCATAGCGATCACGGTACATCTCCGGCCTCAAGCCCTTCAAAAGGAAGATTAGGAGTGTGTCAGAGTACCTTCTCACGAAGCCACCGGGCTCGCCCTTGTACCATCCCACTGGCTCTTTTATCCCCTCGATCGCTC
>JADFRH010000052.1:8025-10600 GCA_022561415.1 Planctomycetota bacterium | reverse complement strand
AGGGGGGTGACGCGACACTCCGCCAGGGCGGCGGCGATGCAATAGGGTAGGCTGTGGTCGGCTGACTCTTTGCTCTGCGGGTCGTACTTGGCCGGGTCGGACAGGATGTCCGCCGCTCGGGCGATGCTCTCGATCAGCACCTCCTTCACGTCCTCCGCTTTGAGGCTGTTCTCGTGAATCAGATGCAGCGTGGCCGACACCGGCGAGTGCATCAGTGCCTCGATCGGAAATGACTTCATGCCGCAGTCGGTAATCATCAGCCGCTCACCCAGCGTTTCGGTGAGCCAACTGAAGTCCCACTCCTCGCCCAGGCAGTGGACCATGCCCTCTTTGCCTTCGATGACGCCTTCCGGGCCGGTGTAGCCACGTTTCGCCAATAGCGCCGCCTCGACGCCGGCGCGGGTGGCCATGGGGCTGACGGTGTTCTTCATCATGGTCAGCTTGCCGGCCACCGCGCACCCGAGCGTGAAGCAGCGGACGCTGGCGATGCCGATGGCGTGCTGCATCTGTTCCCAGTTCAGCCCGATCATCTTGCCGGCCGCGATCGGCGCGGCGAAGCCCATCAGCGTCGCGTGATGCCAGCCGCGCTCGCGAATGCCGGGCACGGCGATGTGGCAGAGGCGCATGGCCATCTCATACGCGATGATGATCCCGACGATCAGGTCCCTGCCGCTGAGATGATCGCGCTGGGCGAGGGCGATGGGGCCGGAGATCACGTCACTCGGATGTGACGGATCCTGTTTCCAATAGATGTCGTTGTAGTCCATCGCCCGAATCATCAACGAATTAAGCATGGCGGCCGTGGTCGGGCTTACCTGGTCGCCGGCGCCAATGACGGTACAGGTTCCGCTGGAACCCATCTCGCGCTCGTGCTCGAGAAAAATCTCGCAGTCGTGCGTCTGAAATCCGCCGAGCGCGCAACCGAGCGAGTCGTAAACGAACCGCTTGGCCGCCTCGATCGACTCGGGCGTGAGGTCGTCGTAGGTCAGGTTACATGCCCAGCGGGCGATGGTTTCGGTGTGGGTCGTCATTTGTCGTCCCTAGTTTTCAGTTGACAGTTTTCAGTTGTCAGTCCGTGAGTTTCGATTCGCATTGCGCACTTTTTTGATGAGCGATGCCAACATTCGCTTTACTTCGATCGTCTCCGTGGACAATTTGTCGTACGTCTCGTCGGGTAGCAGATCCAAGTCATGGGCCAGTAGCAGGTGGTATTCTACCTCGCTTGCCGAGCCCATCGCCAATTGAAGAAACCTCGCGAAATCCGGCCCGCCATCTCGACCGCAACCCTCAGCAATGTTCGCCCCAATAGACGCCGCAGCGCGACGCACCTGGCTCGTCAAGCCATAGCGCTCGTCGCCCGGGAAGTCCTTCGTCACCCGGTAAACCGCGAGCGTAAGCTCATGCGCCTTACGCCAAACACTAAGCTTCCGAAAACTCTGCAAGTCGCCGGCTCCTGTATTTTCCTATACTGACAACTGAAAACTGACCACTGACAACTTCTTCTACTTCTTCTTCTTGCCCAGCGCGCAAGCGATATCAAAATCGATGAAGTCACAGTGATGGAAGATTAACGACTCCGGTGTTCTTGGCCACGGGTCGCCCTCTTTCGAGTGGGTTGCGACGATGTGCATCACTTCGTCGGGCAGGCCGTGCTTCCAGCAGAGCCCCACGCCGCTGAAGGGGTGTCGAAGAAGCTCACCCCTGGTCCCCTTGGCCACGCCGCCGCCCTCGGTTTTGACGAACTCGATCGTCTTGCCGACGTCGGCCAGCAATGACCCCGCGATGAGATGATCGCGGTGGATCGGCATCTTGTCGCCCCACATTTCCTTGAGCACGTCCGCCACGGCAATACACATTTTGCAGCACGCCCGAACGTGCTGCAAGAATGTCATGCTCGTGTCGCCGGCGAGCAGGGTGAACGGAATGGGCTCAAGCTCGGCCGGCGTCCAGCCGCCGGTCGTAATCGCGTCTTCCCAAACATCGATGACCTTCTCGCGAAGTGCGTCGTCGCTGATTTCGCTTAGATCGGGGAAGAGTTTCTTGATTTCGTTACGCATTAGATGCCTCCAGGTTTAGCCGTCAGCCGTCAGCTATCTGCCGTCGGCCGGAGGCGTGTTACGCAGTCGTCGATTCAAGCCGGCCAGCATTCGCTTGACCTCTTGCACGTTCTCACTGAGTTTCTGATAATCATCGTCCGGCATGTAGCCCAAATCGTGCCCAAGCAACAAGAAGTACTCGACTTCACTCGCCGATCCCACTGACATATCCACAAACCGTGCGAAATCCTTGTCGCTGTGGCGGCAGCAACCCTCCGCCAGGTTGGCACCGATGGACACAGAGGCGCGACGAAGTTAAGCGACAAGCCCGAATCGCTCGTCTTGGGGAAAGCCACGCGTGATGGCGTAGATTCCAAGCGTAATACGATGGCCCTTCTGCCAGACGTCAAGTTTGCGAAAATCTTGCATCCTCCATCTTTCCGGCTGACGGCTGAAAGCTGACAGCTTACGGCCTACGCCAACTGCTTTCGAATGACGGCCTCAAACCCTCCGCCAACAATCAGTTCCTGCGCGACTGT
>JADFRH010000052.1:0-8015 GCA_022561415.1 Planctomycetota bacterium | reverse complement strand
GCAAACCCGTAGCTCTTTCCGTCGCACTCGATGCGCGATTTCGTGAAATCGACGCGGGCGTTGAGCGCCGTTCGGATCGTTGGGGCTTCATCGGAAGCATGGGCGGCTTTGAGCTGGTCCACCAAGTCCGGGCACTCGATCACGATGTACCCGTTGTTGAACGCGTTACGCTTGTAGGTCTGCGAATACGATCCGGCGATGATCATCTTGATGCCTCGGTATTTCAGGGCGGTGGCCGCCTGCTCTCTCGATGAGCCCGAGCCGAAGTTGTATCCGCCGATCAGAATGTCTCCGTCCCTGGCAAGTTCCTGAAACTTCGGGTCGTAGTTGAGCATCGCCTTGGTGCCCATCTCGTCCGGCGTCAGGTTGTCCTGATAGGTGAACTCCTTGCCGTAAATGCCGTCGGTGTTGAGGTTGTCCTTGGGTACCAGTAGCAGCTCGCCCTCGATCGACTCGGGGAAGCCGGCCATAATCTCAACACCCCCGACCGATGAAGTCGCACGCGAGGTGACGCGAACTCGGCTCGCGTCAGCAAGCGTTTTCCGCAGCGCTTCGGGACTTGCTGAGCCGCTTCGCGGCGGACCGGCGATCTTGCCGGCCACCGCCGACGCGGCCACCACGGCCGGGCTCGATAGGTAGACTTTCGAATCGCGATCACCCATCCGGCCGGTGAAGTTGCGGTTGGTCGCGGAGATGCCCACCTCGCCCGCTTCCAACACGCCCCGTCCCAGACCGATGCACGCACCACAACCCGGCGGCAACGCCGTCGCGCCAGCGTCCATGAGCGTCTGCCAATACCCGCGCTCCTTGGCCTCCTTCTCAATCTCATCCGAAGCGGCCGCGACGTAGAAATCAACATGATCGGCGACGCGCTTCCCCTTGATGACCTCGGCCGCCGTCGCAAAATCTTGCAACCGGGCGTTGACGCAGCTCATCAGATAGGCCTTGTCGATCCGCACGCCCTTCGCCTCGAGCTCGGGCAGCGGCGTGATCGTCTTGACCTCGTTGGGACCGGCCACGAACGGCGTGAGGGCTGAGAGATCAAGATCGAGCTCCTTCGCGTATTCGGCGTCGGCGTCGCTGTTGGGCATGTCGGCGTCGAGCCGATCGATCATCTCGCGTGTGAGCCGCGGATTTCGATCGCCGCGAGCGATGAAAAACTCCGCCCGCGTTACCAGATAATCCCGCGTCGCGCCGTCATAGGGGAACACGCCCGCGAGCGCGCCCCACTCGGTCGTCATGTTGGCGATGGTCAGGCGCTCCTCAATGCTGAGACGCGCCGCGCCGGGTCCGACAAACTCGAGGCAGCAGTTGAGCACTTCGTCGTTATTGAATACGCCGCACAGGGCGATGATGACGTCCTTGCCGCTAACGCCCGGTTGCAGGCTGCCCGCCAGGTTGACGCGAACGACGTCGGGCACCTGCCACCAGGTCTTGCCCGTCGCCCAGATGGCGGCCGCATCGGTTCGCACGACCGGCGTACCCAGTGCCCCCAGACCGCCGTAAAGATTTGAGTGTGAATCCGAGCCAACAACGTATGTGCCGGGAATGACAAACCCCTCTTCGACCATGACCTGATGTCCGATGCCGCGGCCGGCCGGGAAAAACGCAACAGACTGCGCCTTGGCGAACGCCTCGATCTTGGCGTATTTGGCGAGGTTTTCCGGGCTGGTGTTTTGGATGTCGTGATCGAGGGCGAAGACGGGCTGGTGGGAATCGGCGATCTTCGTCGCGCCCATGCTCGCGAACTTCGGAATGATGGCGGCCGTGTTGTCGTGGGTCATGACATGGGCCGGTCGCATCGAGAGAAAATCCCCCGCCCGCACAACCTGTCCATCCGCCAGCCCCACCGCAAACCGCTGAGCAATCTTTTCAATCAGGTTTTGTGGCATCGTTAGTCCCTTCACGCATCCTTACATCTTCGCGATGATGGCGTCGGTCATTTGTTGGGTGGTGACGGCTCCCTTGTCGAACACATCGGGGCCGCCCGGCAGGCGCAGCATGTCGTAGGTTCGCGTCTTGCCCTCGACGATCACCGCGCCGATCGCGTCGCGGATGCGCTTGGCCTTGTCCGTCTCGCTGATATGGTCGAGCATCATGCAGCCCGAGAGGATCATGGCGATCGGGTTGACGATCGAGGGAGAAAGCTCCTGGTACTTCGGGGCCGACCCGTGCGTCGGCTCGAACACGGCCACCTCCCGACCGATGTTCGCGCTGCACGCAAGACCCAACCCGCCGACCAGCCCGGCGAATCCGTCGGAGACAATGTCGCCGAACATGTTGCCCGAAACGAGCACGCCATAGGTCTCCGGGTTCTTGGTCATCCACATCATCTGGGCGTCGATGTTGGTCTCCCACAGCGCTATGCCGGGATAGCTCTTGGCGGCGCGCTTGGCCTCGGTACGCATCATGCCCGAGGTCTCGCGGATCACGTTGGGCTTCTCGCAAACCGTGACCGATTTGTAGCCGAACTTCTTGGCGTACTCGAACGCCTCGGTCACGATGCGGCGACAGGCGCCCCGTGTGTAGATGCGGGTTGAGACGGCCAGGTCGGGACCGGGCACGTCGGCAAAGAGCGCCATGCGCGGATGGGTGTTCAGCGCGTCGCGAACCTGGGCCGGCGGATCGGTCCACTCGACGCCGCCGTAGAGCCCTTCGGTGTTCTGCCGAAAGATCACGACATCGATGGCCGGCTCTTCGAACCCGTCACCACTACGACGAATGAAGTTCAGCGGGTTGCCCTTGAACGATCGGCACGGGCGCACGCAGACGTCCAGGTCGAAGTGCTGGCGAAGCCGAACGATCGGGCTGGCGTAGACCAGGCCCTTGTCGCGAAGCGCCGGAGAAAGCTCCTCGGCCGCCTGGTCTTTGGGCTTCGAGGTGATCGCACCGAACATCCCGATCTTGTGCTGCTCGAGCAGTTTGATCGTTCGATCGGGAAGGGCATTGCCCTCGTTGATCCAGAAATCCCAGCCGATGTCGCCGTGAACGTACTCGGACTGAAACCCGGCCGCCTCGAGGACGCGGATCGCCTCGGGCAGGACGGTCTTGCCGATCCCGTCGCCGGGCATCGCTACGATGGTGCGTTGAGCCACGAATGCTTCTCCTTCAACAAGAACGAGGTTGGCCGCGATGAACGCCGGTCACCGCGAATGTGCAAGGATACGTTGGCAGCGAAACGAGGCAAGCCTGTAGAGGATCCCGACGTTCGTCCCACCCTTTCCGAGTACGAAAAGGATGGGGCACCCATCACAGGAGCACTACAATTCTGAATTGCGAACTCTGAATTCTGAATTCTGAATGGCGCCCGCGAGCAGCCCCGCCGGCACGATCGCCGCGGCCACAAGCCAGAGGCTCAGCGAAACCAGCATCCCATACTCGAACCGGTGGAACTTCTCGATGAGGACGTGAGAAATCGGCGAGAACGAGGGCACGCGAACCATGGCCGAGGCCTCCGTCTCGCCTAGCGAAAGGGCCATAACAATCGCCGCGGCGCACAGCAGCACCGGCAGGCCCAGCGGGAGGTAGATGCCGGCGAGCCTTTCCGAGAAGCTCGCGCCGTCGGTGTCGGCCTGATCCTCCAGCAGCGGTGACGCGCTCCGTACAAGGAACCCGGCGGCGAACCCGATCCATGCAAACCGAGCCACGTAGCTCAGTGCCACCACCGGCCAATGATCGTAGAGCCATGAAGTCGCATGGAAGTTGTATGCCGCCACCATCGACTCGCCCACCAGTGCCCCCGGCAACACCCCGAAGGCCAGGGCCCAAATCAACATAACGAGCCGATACCGCCGCTGGGCCATCCATCCCGATCCCGCCAGCGCCACCGCCAGCCCGCATCCCGCGCCCAGCGCCAATGACCACGCCAGATCGCGCCCATACGTGCGAAGCGCCTCGGCCATCGCATCATAAGAGGCAAGTTTGATCGTGAGCGCACCGACGGGGATCAGCCACGAGCCAATGAAACAGCCGACCGCAAGCAGCAGCATCCCGCGGCTCCCGCGTCGGCTCGCCGAGCCACCCGCTGGCGAGTCGTCGCCCGCGACATTCGCCTTGGTAAATCGCTCGACCCGCCACGCGACGGTCACCAAGGCGAGCATGATCGCCATGACCGGCATGGACGGCCAGACGGTATCGATCGTGTTCGTGGAGTCGCGCGCCCAGCCCAGCAGCTCGGTGGCAAAAACGAGCAGTCCGGATGCGTGTGGTACGCCGTAGTCCCTCAGGCACAGAACGAACACGATCGCCGAGGACACGACCACGTAGCTCGCCAACTGCGGCAGTGCCACGCGAACAAACGCGGCCCGGCGAGACGTGACGAGTGTCGCCGCTTCGTACACGTCGCGCGCCGACCTCGACCAGCCCACGCCGATAATCAGCGCGGAGATCGGCCACAGCCACAACGCCCAGAGCGTGATGCACCGCGCGTGGGCGTCGAACGCGGCCGGTAGCAATCGCTCCCAGCCGAACGCACAGACCATTGGCGGCGTAAGGAGCAGGAGCATCAACGCGCCGATGATCAGCGGTCGCTCGGTGACTCGCCGCACGCTCCCCACGACGTACGCACCCGGTATCGATACGACCAGACTAAGTGCCGTGGCCGACGACGAAAGCCACACGCTGCGCCAGAGGAGCCCGAACTGTCGCCCGGAGAATCCGAACCCACCCTGCGGTGCCTCCGCCTGCAACAAGCAGCGGCCAAGCAAGGCGAACGTGGGCCAGGCGATCGCCGCGAGGAATAGGCTCCAGCACATTACGCGCAGCGCGATGAGTAGGAGCCGTGCCGTCACCGCAAGAGGATTTCCCGCACGGCCGCCCCGGCCTCGTCCATCGCGTCGGCCACTTTCTCATACTCGACGCTGGATGCGGCCGGCCACGCGATACCGAGCTGATTCCGAAGCGATTCACGCACCGGAATGTTTCGCGAATCACTCCGCGCGAGCATCCGCTCGACCTCCGCCGATACGAGGTAGTCGACGAGACGCCGCGCCTCATCGAGGTGGGTGGTCCCCGCGATGATTGCCACCGAGCAGGGAATCAGCAGCGTACCGCCATCGCCCATGTCGGGATAAGACAGTTCGACCGACTCGCCCGCCCGTTGTGCCACCCACACGTCATCGGTGTCGGTGGCGGCCAGTCTCGTTCGCCCCGCGATCACGTCGCGCACGGCCGAACTGTTGCCGTCGGCGATCCTGACGCCCCCGTCGCGCAGACCCGTGAGAAACGCACGACCACGCTTTTCGCCCCACAACGCGAACATGGCCGCAACATGACCGCGTGTCGTGCCGAACAGCGGGTTGGCAAAGGAAAGCTGCCTGGCGAATTCCGGATCGGCAAGCTGCTGCCATGTCTTGGGCACGTCGCCGATGTGCTGCGGGTCAAACGCCAGCACGCGAGCGCGGGCGGCCAGCGCCGTCCAGCGATGCTGCGCATCCTTGAAGCGCTTTGGAATGTCAGCGGCCGACGGGGATTCGTACGGCTCGAGCAACCCCTTTCGCCCGAGCCTGATCGTGTTGAACAGCTCGCTGGACCAGAACACATCGGCACGAGATCGCCCCGAGTCCGCCTCGCGAATGATCTTGTTGACCAGCCCGGTCGTCTTGCCGGCCTCCGAGTCGAACACGATCGAGAGCTTCCGTCCGGTTCGCGACGCGTAGGCGTCGAGCACGCTACGGCCGAACACGTCGTCGATGCTGCAATAGACGACCAGTTCGTCTCGGACCGCGGTGGTCGAGCGTGAACACGCCGGAGGAAGCGCGGTCAGACAGATCGCGGCGATCATCGCGAGGCGTTGGTCGAATCGTGGGTGTCTCATTGCGGCGTTCGTTCGTTTCTCGTCCTGGCCGATTCTTGGACCTCGTGAGTGCGAACCATAACCGGGGATACCTCGCCCGACCACTGTCAACGTGGTCGGCCCTTGAAGAGCCGCCGAACCGGCTCGATTCCTTCAGGCGGCCTGCCAAACGTCCGAGAATCGAAGGAGCGGGCGCATCCCAAGTCGCGCGCCGGATGGTCCGATAGAACCGGCGTGGGCTCGGCGCGTGCCGAGTGACGTGTGTCGAAACAACAGCGCGAACCGTCGCGATCCCGCCGGCACACACTGATCGCACCGAACCCGTGGAGACCTGCCTACCGTGAACAGCGCCGCAAACCAGGAGTATCGAGGCGCCGCCGACGCCGTGGTCCTGTCCGTCATCGCCCCCTGCTGCAACGAAGAGGGGAGTATCGATCAGCTGGCGGATCGAACGCTGGCCACGTTCGACGAGATCGGTGTCTCGGCCGAACTCGTTCTGGTGGACGACGGTAGCGATGACGAGACATGGACGAAGATTCAGCGCCGCGCCGAGGCAGACCCTCGGGTGCGCGGCGTACGGCACACGTCGAACCGCGGCATGGAGGCGGGTTGGCGCAGCGGCAGCCGAGCGTCGAAGGGTGACCTGATCTGTCTCCTCGACGCCGACCTGCAAAACCGCCCGGAGGACGTGGCACGGCTGTACAAGACCTACCTGCGCGAGTTGCCCGACATCGTACAGGCGGTTCGCCACCTGCCCGAGGGGTCGAAACGGTATCACCGGTTCAGTCGCGGCCTCAACTTCCTGCTCAACGTCTCGTTCGGCACGCGGCTTCGGGACAACCAGTCCGGTTTTTTTCTCTGCCGGCGCGAAGTGTTCGCCGACATTCTCATGCACCGTTTCGACTATCGTTACTTCCAGAGCTTCGTCGGCGTGGCCGCCCACGCGAAGGGATACACAACCATCGAGGTGGACACCGACTTCGATCAGCGCTTCACCGCGACGTCGTTCCTGGGGCAACTCCCGATCAAAGTCTCGCTATACACGGCCTGGGAGCTGGCGAAGTACCGCGTCGAGGTCTGGATTGCGTCCTCCCAGCCGAGCCCCATGCGATGGGTCTGCCGGTTGCTGTTCCCCGCGACCCGAGCCGCATGCTTTAGCCTGCGCGGTGGTTCGGTCGCGGAAACCGCGACGGCTGAAGCCGTCGGCTCAGGACTGTTTGCCGCCGGTACCGCCCGAGGCGAACTGTGACCGGCGCACCCACGATCTCTACTGGCGGCGTTGAACGTTGGAACGACACGTTTGCGCGCGAGCACGACATCGACGACTACTACGCCCGATCGGGTACGCTGAATCGCTGGGTCGAGCGGCGTCGCCTTGCGACGATTTCCGCGATGGTGGCGGCCGAGGCAAACGACAGCGTGCTGGAAGTCGGCTGCAGCGGCGGTCAGGTGCTGCGGCTCTTTCCCCACGCGAACCTGACCGGCGTGGACGTGTCCGGGGAAATGCTCTCCAAGGCGCGCCAAAACCTCCGGGGGTATCGCGTCGAACTGCTCGAGGGCGAGCTCGATGATCTGGACCTCCCGGCCCACAGCTTCGACCGGGTGATCTGCAGCGAAGTCCTCGAACACGTGGTGGACCCGGAAGCCATTCTACGTGGGATTCAACGGCTCCTGCCGCTTCGTTGCTGCTTCCGCTGCACGGCATGTCAATCGGACTGACTCCGCGCAACACCGCAGACCCAAGGTCCGACAGACCCTATATATGGTGCCTGACCTGGATGGCACTTGCGCAAAAGGCGAAGGTCAAGCGGGTTGCGCTTTTCGCCGTACTGGGACAAAGCGAATTTGCACGCGCTTGTCGAGCGCGGCTGCGATGCGCTGGAGCATGGAGAGCGAGTGGCCGTTGTAGTCCGCATCCTCAAGGCGACAGATGACCGACGCAGAAGTGCCGACGAGCTTGGCCAGTTCGCTGAGAAACGCCTCCTCGGCCAGCCGCACCGCCTCGTCGAAGCGAGCTTGAACCCGCTGGCATTCTTGCCGGTACAGCTCGGGACTGAGCTGTCGCAGATAGTCCGGCGGCTCGAACGCGGGAAAATCCCACTCGACGTCAAATAGGCCGAGCAGCGATTCAGGGTAATCACCGTCGTCGTACAGACTGCCCAGCCGCTGCCGGGCCGCCGATCGCAACTCTGCGTAATGCTCGTCCAGACGCTCGACCGCC
>JADFRH010000051.1 GCA_022561415.1 Planctomycetota bacterium | reverse complement strand
GTAGCGGGTCGCAGGGGTTGAACGTCTTCGCGTCCGTGCTTCGAGTATGCCGCCAAGACCGTCAAGGTTGGCGAGTCGCCGTCCAAATCGCACGCGCCCCAAGTGAGCGTCCGTAACTCTCCAGCGCGGAGTCCGGTTTCGACGGCGACCGTGTAGAGCATCGCGCGGTCCTCTCGCGTCATGCCGAATCGCGTCACACCGTTCCGGGTGGTTTCGAGAATCCGTTGCAATTCCTCGGCAGACAGCGCGCGTCGATCGTGTCGCCGATCCGTGCGAGCGTTCCCGGCTTTCAAGTGCGTGACCGGGCTATCGGGGGCTCGTGCATCTTGAATCATCCACCGGCAGAATTGTTTCATCGCCTGGAGGTAGAAATTGCACGTCTGGACGCTAAGGCCGTCGCGCTGCAAGTCCCCGATGAACGCCTGTACCTTGGACGCGGCCACGTCCGTCCAGTAAGTGAACCGGCAACCGTCGAGTATTTTACGCACACGCGGAATCACCGTTGCGACGTGTTGGGGCGACGTCTTGTCTTCAAGGTGCCGCTTGTAGTCTCGAAGGTGCTCCGCCAACGGTCGCTTTCGATGCTCGGCGTATTTGTCGATCAGGCCGGTAGCCTCTTGTGCCGCCTGTTTTTCAAGATCGCTGGCAAACTGGTGGGTTGCATGTTTGTCTGCGTATCCCCGTACGGTGCGTCGCACGCCCAACGAATCGCGGTAGGTGATATACCACCGGTGCGATTTCTTCGTGACGGATTCCCCGTCTTTGGTTTTCGTCTTGCGTGATCGCTTGAAGATTCGTGCCATGTCCCACCTACCCTTTCGGTTTTCGACGCCCTCGTCCGAGTGGCCTCAGCTCCAATCCGAGCGCCTTGCACAGCTTGGCCGCCGTTGAGAGTACGGGGTCACGTGTGCCGTTGACGAACCCATGCGCCGCCGCGTAGGGGACGCCCGACCGCTTGGCGAGCTGGAGAATCGAGAGACCGGATGCGCGGAACCGCCGCCGGATCAACACGGCCAGGTCGTTCTCGGGGTTCGATCGCATTGCCATATCTATCCTGATGATATCACATGTCGGATATCGTGTCAAGTGCTTTCCGACTCAGGCCGGGTTGGATCGTCAATTGGCGTCCCGACGTCCTCAGTACCGTTGCCGCTACTGACACTGACAGAACCCGTAGTCTCCGTATCCTCTGCGTCGGTTGTGTCGGTGCCAGAGCTGTCCGTGAGTCGAAATCGCTTGGACGGTCGCCCACCCTTACCCGGCGGTTTCAAGAATTCCCAAACGCCAAGCCCATTGGACGCAAGGTCGTCGAGCGCCGCTCCGGCCTCAGCCGCCGTCGAGAAGCACGGCCCACCTCGCTGTAGAACGCGGGCGGTCACGAACCCACCCCGGCTCCGGATGAAGTCGATAAGGTCGCGGCGCTGCTGTTGCTCGGACGTTTCAGTCCGGCCGAGCGCCCTGTAGACTCGCTCGCACTCGTGAGCGAACCAGCGAGCGAGCGTGATCCCGAAGTCGATCGATTCAGGCCCGATCGCTTGGGCGTTGAATCCGGGCTCGGTCGCCCACCGTACGAAGTGGTGAACCAGCGCAAACCGTGCCGCGTATGCTTCGATCTTGGAAAACGCCGCTGCGAGGTCGTCGCCTGCCTCGTTCTGCGATCCTGCGAAGTCGTTGTAGAACTCAACCCATCGAGCCTTCGCGTCGACCGACATTGAGACGGCGATCGGGATCGGCTTGCCGTCGTCGCTGGCGCCGTGCTTGAGCGCGTGCAGCTTGCCGATCAGCTCCGCATACCGATCCTCGGTTTGCTCCGACAGGTCAGCCTCGGTCCACTTCTTCCGCCGTGTGGGAGGCATGACGAGCAACAGCCGCGCGGAGAGCCCGGAGTCGAAGTGTTCCGCTGTCAGAACCCGGCGCAGCGTGCCGGGTTGAATCGTCCCGCAGAGTGAAGCCGCGGCGAGAGGAACGTGGATCGTGCCACGCTCCCCCGTCTTTCGGTCGATCGTGATCGTGCCGGCTCGGTGGAGCTGCAGCCAGTTTGCCCGATCGCTCCCCTTCCCTGCCTTGTACTGGTTGAAGCTCGCGAACCACCCATCGATCTCGTCTCGCTCGCAGAGCACGCCGCGCGGGTTGGCTTCGAGAATCGGTGCCAAGGCCTCGATCGTAACATCGCTGACAACGTATCGAATGCACGCGGGTCGCTCGGGCGGATTACCCTCATCGATGGACTCGAACGGGGCCGCTCCCTTCGCAGCCTTCTTCGATTGCTTCCGTTCGCGCGTTTTCTTCGCCTCGTGGTACTTTGCGAGCGCCTCATGGCACTCGTCAAACTGCTTCTCCTGCGCTCGATGCACGGGCCGTATCGCCAGCTCGTGCGCCGGACTCTTCATCGTCCCCGACTTGGCGACCACAGCAAACCAGCCGATCCCAGGCTCCCGCCAGCTTCGCTTGAGGCGAATCGTGCGGGTCGTGCCGATCGCCGACGTGATCGCCGCGAGCACCGGCATCGCGATCATCGCCGGGTCGCAGCCCATCGCCGTCGCTGCCTCGGTCACGAAATCCCGGATCACGGGAGGGAAGATCTCGATAGGGAATGGCCGCCAGGGCGCCTCTTCCACCTCGGCGCAACCGTCGGGATCGGCCTTTGGAGCTGGGAGCCAAGGCGTCTCGGCCGCGATCGCCTCGACCATGCGCTGCAATTCATTATCGTCGCGCGAGTCGCGGGCGTTGATGAAGTCCACGATGTCGCCGCCGTCAGGCAAACCGGGGAGCACAACGATCTTCACGGTGCTTCGAAGTTGATGCAGTATTCGCGCAACATCCTCCGCGTAACCGCGTCCGGCGGCGTCGTTGTCAGCCAGGATTACGACGGTCTTGCCAGCTAGTGGTGACCAGTCAGCCTTCTGAGGCGAATTGGCGCCGTGTGCCGACGTCGTAGCGCACAGTCCGAGCCGGCGGAGCGCTAGAACGCACATCTCTCCCTCGCACACGTAGACCGTACCGGCCCCGTTCAGCTCGAGAAGTCCAAACAGGGGTAGTAGGCCCGGCGGATCGCCGACAGACCAGCCCCTTGGCGTACGGTGCAACGGTCGATAGGTTTTCTCTCGCCCGTCAGTAAAATCGATGCGCAGGATGGTGAAGGAATCGGAGTAGCCGTTACTCTCGGTGACCCTTCCCCCGCGGAGCTTCGGCGAGTTTAACAGGTGCGTGATCGCACCGTCTTGCGTTGAAAACGCGCGTGCGGGCTCGGGACGTGCCTTGTGGTTGCTACGCCGCCTGCGATGGTCGCCGGCGCGATGCGGGAAAAGGTCGGCCTTAGTGAGGCCGACGGCCGAAACGACGGATTCAGGGGTGCATCCGGCGAAGCACTTGATCAGGACCGTGCCGTCCTCGGTCTCCGAAATACTGAGGGAGGGCGTGCGATCCCCACGCCCCTTTCCATGTTTCAGACATGGACAACTTGCCATGTACCGACCCGCGCCCTTTGGTTTCACGTTTCGGAGTTGCTCAAGGATGTTGTAAATTGGGCGTGTCTTTGGTAGACTCATGCTTGGTTTCGAACCTGCCCGTCGATCGGCCCCTACAGCCGCGACGGGCATCTTTCTTTCTGTCTCAAGGCGAGGCCGCGCTTCGATTTCCGCGCATCGCATTCCATGTTGCCCGATCCGGCGCGCCGGCCGCGAGCCACGCGTCGATCTCGGCAACCGGCCAGCGCACCGACCGCGCCCCGATTTTGACGGGCTTGGGCAACTTTCCTCCGGCGTCCAGCTGGCGGATCGTTCGTTCGGATAGCCCGAGCATCGCGGCGAGCTTCTTCGCGTTGACGGCAAGCTGCGAGGTCTCTTCAGTCATCGGAATTCACCTTCGTATTGGCCGCCCTAGTCGCAAGGACCTTTCGGACCGCATCGACGTTGAAAAGGCGATTCCGCCCGATACGCAGGCACGGAATTCGCCCCGAATCCGCCTCCAATCGCAACCACCGCGCAGGAAGCCGAAGCTCCGTTGCGAGGTCGTGCAAGTTTAGTAGTGGTACTTCCATACCCCACAGTATGTCTGACGGGCTGGGGCCTAGATGGGGCGCGCGTGGGGTCTTTGGTGGGGTACAGGTGGAGTATTTGGTGGGGGGCGATTTTCGGCGTTCAGTTGCCGGTTGGCTCGCACAGCCGCTTGCTTCCTTTGGTCTTGCCGTCAACGATCATCGTTCCCCATGCTGGGTGGTCTTTGAACACGTCGCGTAGCCGATCGCCTGAGCCTCCCGCGAGGCTCAACAGCTTTGCGTCGCCAACGTCCGGGGTGCCATTTTCCAAAGATTCCCAGAGCACTTTCACCACCGCAGCTTGCATCCCCGTGAAATGATAATCAATATCGTACCAATGCACGGATCTAAAGTCGGGCCCATGTCGAGCTGGCCGGGAATTTGGCACGGGCACGCGAGCGTCTTTGGGTTCCTGGCCGGAAGGCGCCTCCGGATCCTTCTCTCGCAGCCGCGACACTGTGTGCGCGGCGCTTGAGATCTCAGACTTGTCACTTGGCGTCGCCGGTTCGACGTCCGGCGTATCAGAAAGATTGGAGGCGTGCGACACTCGGGTGGAGTCATGGCTCCGAGTATCTTGCGGATCCTGAGCCCGATTGCGTACAAGCGATGCATCCACGCACCAATTGCGTAGAGCTACGGTGACATCGTAAACTCGGTCGTCGGTATAGGGTGGAATCGGCGGCAAATCTGGGCATGTTCCTCGGAGAATCGCCGCTCGCCGGAACAGATTGGTGCGCATTTCGGTTGCTCTCGATCCTTTCACCAATTCAGTCGCCATCACGTCGAGCTCCGTAGGGGGCCTTGGCAACTTTTCCCAGGGGTCTTTTGGCACTCGATACAGATTCTGATTCAGGTTCTGGAGCGCGCGCTCCTCCTGTTCAATCTCGCTAAGTATGCGATCAGGGCTATCGTTTATTGGAGCTTCCATGCTACCATCCGCCATGACAAGACTGTCTCGGTGACCATTCCGATCCACGGTTCCCGGGTAGAGTCTTCATCTATTCTACACGCCCTCGCACGAATCTGCACCTCGTTCACCGGCCGGACTACTCGTGGCTCTCACGCTGTGGTCATGGCCACGTCGAATCCTCGGCTTGAGGTGAACTGCGCGTCGCCAAACGCGATTGCGTTTATTGATCGGGGCCACTATGGTTCCAATCTGCATATTTGAAGGGGCTGGACCATGGCCAACGCGCCGTTACCAAACGGTGGAAACGGTACGAGAGACGCCAATGGGCGATTCGCGAAAGGGAATCCAGGCGGGCCGGGTAATCCCTACGCCAAGCAGGTGGCCCGAATCAGGTCGTTGATTGCCAATGCTGTCTCTGAGGAGGACCTGCAGGCCGTCATCGGTGCGCTCGTCGCAAAGGCGCGCAGTGGAGACGTCACGGCAGCACGCGAGTTGTTCGACCGCATCGCCGGGAAGCCCGCTGCTGCCATCGATCCGGAGCGGCGCGAGCTCGAAGAGCGGCACCTACGCCTCCGCGACCGACAAGTTGAAGTTCTAGAAGACCAGGCCTGGCTGAGTGACTAAACCGATGGCTTCCCTTTCCGAATCTGTCAATCCTGGCTCGGTGCCGTCGCCAGGCCCGCACCTCCGGCTGCTACGTCAACTGAAAACGGAGGTGGAGGCCCAAGATGGTACCGCCGACGATCGTCCCGAAGCCTGCAATCCGTTCGATGCGGACTTGGATCCGCTGAAGGGTGTATTGGAGAAACTTCGCGAAATTAGGAAGTCGCCAGAAGCCACCGAACTCTGGAACGCTGCCATGAAGACGTGCTGCCAGCAGATGGAATGCAAGGATCTGCAAATCAAACTGAGGGGGATGCGATTCTTTATGGCCATGCAGCGTCAGCGCACGAAGATCTATGATCTGGAGATGGAGGTCGTCATGTCCGCGCTCCGACTATCCACCCAGATCACGATTGCGCAGATTCACAGGTCGAAGCCAGCGAAGGGCCGGGTCGCGAATGGACGGGCGGCTCCGACATCGCAGCGATCCTAGCACCCATGCGGTGGTTCTGGCCCACGTTCCTTGGCGGCTTTGTATTCGTCGAAGGGTTTTTTCCAGTTCACATCCGGGAATGCTTTCTCCAGCGCCTTGCTAAAACCCCGCTCATTCAGCGTTTCGTACGTCACGTCCCGGAACTGCACGTGGAGCTGCATCTCCTTGACCAAGGATTCTGGATCGGGGAAAGCAACGGCAAGCTCGCGGTTAAGCCATTTCCGAATGTCGTCGTCGGTTGGTTCCGAGCAAATGAGTCCTCCCACAAGGGCGTCGGGCGGGGCTTTCTTGAGGGGCTTGACGTAGTGTTCGACGAGTTGGTGGCGCGAGTCGTCCAGCTGCTTCGAGAGCTCGGCCTCGATCGTCCTTCTTTGTTCTTCGAGCTGACCGCGGAGCTCGGCTATTCGCGCGTCGAATCGGTCGCGCTGGCAGCGGAGCAATACTCGCCCCCAAGGCCGGCCAAGCGGTCGCGTGAAGTTGTCGCGGATGCCGCGTAGCTTCTCACCAAGTGCCCTTGAGGATACTTCGCTCTTCGATTCGACGAGGTCGAATGTTGTGCGTAGCCGTCGCGCAATCTCGGCCGTTGCCCCCAGCGCTTGTAGAATGGATTTCGGAATCTCCGCCCGCCTGCGTTCGATAGCGCAACCGGTGAGGCTTATGTCCACATACTGAATGTAAGGTTGAAAGACCCGTACCTGTCGGGCGATGTTGAATGGAATCGGTGGCGCGATCGCAAGCCCATCCTCCACTCGCGTTACGTCCAACCCTGACACCAAGTCGTGACCGATCTCAGCCTCTACCTGCCTTGGGTCCTCTTCGCCAGGTTGTAGGAATCCCTCGGTCTCGGCAGCTTTCCGTTCAACCGGTAGGACGCGCCAGACGAGCCTTTCGACATCGGCCGCACGAAGTTCGACCGCGTTTGGTGTTTCATCGCTGTGGACTTCGGGTTGAACGTAGAGGGCGGTAGGAGCGAAGACCCACGCCCGTTCGTCGCAAACCAGCACGCCAATGCGGAGACCGGAACATTGACCGATTTCGCACCCCGAATCACGCAACCGTTTCAGTGCCTCGATTGCCCCGTAGCCGAGGCGCAGAACCTCCTCGTCGCAATCGAGAACTACGCTGACGCGGTCGTTGCCGAGCTCTTCGCGAGCAGCGATCATCGCGTTGGCCGTCTCCATTCGAATTGCCGGACCCACGAAACTGACACGTTTGCGGGCCGAGCTGATTAGCTTCGCCATCTTCGCGCTGGACATCGAAGTGAAGACCTGGCTGACCATATGTACGCTCCTGCGCCCGAGGCTGTCCATCTAGGATTGTCAGACTCTTCCCGAAGCGTACACAGAATTTGTGTACCGGCAAGCCGTGTTAGCCTTTCGTGCGTGACGAAATCCCGTTTCACCCCGCAATACGCCCGTCTACTTGAGCGGCTTCGCGCTCTTCGCGAGCGGAAGGGTATGCAGCAAAGCGACCTGGCGAAGCGAATGGGCGTGCCTCAGCAGTACATTTCCCGGTACGAGATCGGTGAGACGCGGATGGACATCGTGCAGCTCTGGCTCTATTGCGGGGCGGTGGGGACGAGCTTCACGGCCCTGTGCCGTCAACTCGACAAAGATTTCGCCGGCGAGGGCGGACGGGCTCGCGCCAGTCGCAACAAGTGAATCGCACCGTAGTGATCGCCTGCCTGCACCGTGATTACAGGGGGGAATTGAGCGGGGCGAACGGAACGTCGCGGTCGAAAATATCGCGAAGTTGGTCCAGGCGCTCGGAGTTCGGCCGCGCGACCTGCTTCCGTAGACGGCCTCGTAATCGTGGGACCCTTCGCCGTTCCGCTCTTTGGACAACTCCGGTTCAGAGGCGCGCCCGCTCCCGCACCGCCACGTAAGTACTCCGGTGCGAACGGGGACGGTCGGCCGACCGCTACGACGGCAACCCGGTCGGCCTGAACCGACCGGGCGGCCGGTGAACTAGGCGGTGCACGTTGCGGCGGGCAGGCCCTCCGGGTCTGCGGGCTCTTCCGGCTGGCAAGCCAATCGTGTTCCTTGGAAATCACGGCCATCGCGTCGAGCGCGTCGAGCGCTGCCGTTGCCGGCACCCGGCCTATCGGAGGCACCCGTTGCCCATTATCATGCAGCTTGAGTGAGATGTCCGCCGGGAATTGATGATCGGAGCAGCATGGGACGCCTTTTGGTGAGCGTGAGAGGGCCAAGCGAGGCTTTGGCGGCAGCGGAGGGCGGAGCGCACATCGCCGATGTCGAGTATCCGGCCTCGGCTTTGGGCACGCCGTACCCGCTCAACATCAGGGCTGTCCGGCAGCATCTCGACGATGCCGGCTTCAAGGACACGCCCATCTCGACGAACATCGGCGAGGAACAGCCGGTGCGGAGCACGGCGTGCCAAGCCGCCCTGGGTGTGGCTGTGGCCGGCGCCGACTACATCAAGTTTGGCCTCGCCGGTTTCAACCTCAAGTCGGCCATCTACCTGGCGCGCAATGTCGTCCGTAGCGTTCGCGAGTGGTTCCCGGAGTGCAAGGTCTACCCAGCCGTCTTTCCGGAGGAAGAGTTCGCGGCCTGCCTCGACCCGCTCACGGAAGGCCCTAAGCTCGTAAAGGAGACCGACTGCGACGGCCTGCTAATCGACACATTCGACAAGAACATCGACAAAGGGTTGCTCGACTATTACAGTCCTGAGCAGATCGCCGAGTTCGCCGCTGATCTGCACGCCATCGGGAAAGGAGCTTGGATCGCCGGCAGCGTCACCAAGGACCAACTTCCCGACCTATGGAGCACCGGCATTGATGTCATTTGCGTTCGGGGTGCGGCGTGCGAAGCGGCGACAAGCCCTCGCTTCGGTGCCGTTCGATCAGAACTTGTGGCCAACCTGCTACCTTAGTACATGTACATCGAAGAAATCACAATTCGGAACATTCGGTGCTTCGAGAAACTAACGCTGCACCTGGATCCCAGGGCAGAGCCTTCGACGTTTCTTGCCCTCGTGGGCGACAATGCTACGGGAAAGACAACAATCTTGAAGGCCATCGCCATGGGCCTGTGTGATGAATCGAGCGCGGCGGGCCTGATGCGCGAGGCTGACATGGGCTACGTCCGACGTGGAACCCGATGGGGCGACATCAAGATCATTCTTCGCCGTCGTGGCGGGCGACGCCGCTACTGTATTAAGACGCGTATCGAACGTCACCCGGCGGGTGAACAACTGCACCAAACAACGGACCCCACGGATCGCTTTCCATGGGGCGAGCTGTTCGTGAGCGCCTATGGAGCTGGTCGCAGTACCTCTGGTACAGGTGACATCGCGGATTATTCGGTTCAAAACGCTGTCTACAACCTCTTCAATTACGCTGAGGGCCTTCAGAACCCTGAGCTATCCCTGCATCGACTGAAGTCGCCGAGCGCGTATCGCATGGTTCTTTCAACGCTCAACGCTTTTCTAGAAACCCGTAAGATCAACGTGACTGAAGCTGGAATCCTAGTGGATGGCTTATGGGGAGATGCGATGCCGCTGCGCGACCTTGCGGATGGATACAAGTCGTCGTTCCTCTGGCTCACGGATCTGCTTGGATGGGCGGTGTCGCGCGATACCTCGCTACGGCGAAGCAGGGATGTCACTGGAATCGTTCTTATAGACGAGATTGAGCAACATCTGCACCCAAAGTGGCAAGAACAGGTGGTCCCGAGGATTCGCGACATGTTTCCCGCTTTGCAGTTCATCGCTACAACTCACTCACCGCTCGTGGCTGGCAGCGTGGGAGGTCTGGGGAAGGAGTCTACATGTAAGGAGCTCTACCATTTGCAGCTTAGGCCAGGAAACCGTGTCGTTGCGTCAGAGGTGTCATCGATGCGCGGTTGGCGAGCAGATCAAGTGCTCGCCTCCGCGGCGTTCGATATCACGATCTCGTCTGATCGCGTTATCAATGACCTTTTGAAGGACGCCTCGCACCTCCTAGCCAAGGGGAATAAACGGACTACCAGTGAGAGTATCCGCCTTGTCAAAATCCGCAGGACGCTCGCCCGCCACATGATCGGGGACGAGGCCGAGACCGAGATTGAGCGTCAGGTCCAAAGTGCGTTAGACCGCGCCCTTGTAGAGCGCGTAACGCAGCTGACCGCGAGGAGCTAATGATCCGTGATCCATATACCCCGGACCAACCGGCCACCGTTTCTTCGGCGCAGCAAAGCCAAGAAGGCCTACCAAGACCGACGGGTCGTGAGTGAGCTATGGAAGATGCAGCGGCACAAGTGCTGCTATTGTGAGTCGGTCATTCCGGAATTGGGTCATGCCAAAGCGATTGAGCACTTTCGGCCCCAGGCTCTGTTTCCTTCCAAGCGAAATGAATGGAAAAACCTGTTGCTGGCGTGTGCTCAGTGCAACGGACTCAAGTCAGACGAATTCCCGGTCGTCGTGCTCGGCTGCGACGAACCCGCGATCCAGGTCGATGGCAAGCAGCCGGGTACGGGCGTGCCGGGTACGGGCGGCTCAGCCTCGAGCCATTGGCCGGTGTCCGCATCGTATTCGAGTTGTCGGGCCCGGGGCTTGGGCACGTCGGCGGCATCCACCACC
>JADFRH010000050.1 GCA_022561415.1 Planctomycetota bacterium | reverse complement strand
TAGCCCTAAAGCTATTTCGGGGAGAACCAGATATCTCCAGGTTTGATTAGACTTTTACTCCTCCCCACAGCTCATCCCATAACTTTTCAACGTTAACGGGTTCGGTCCTCCGCGACCTTTTACGGTCACTTCAACCTGGCCATGGGTAGATCACCTGGTTTCGGGTCTACGACCTGCGACTCAGACGCCCTATTCAGACTCGCTTTCGCTTCGGCTCCTCCGCGTAACGGATTAACCTTGCCACAGACCGTAACTCGCCGGATCATTATGCAAAAGGCACGCGGTCACACGCGCATCCGCCGAAGCGAATTCAATCGTGCTCCCACAGCTTGTAGGTACATGGTTTCAGGTTCTTTTAACTCCCCTTAAAGGGGTTCTTTTCACCATTCAGTCACCCTACTTGTACACTATCGGTCGTCGAGTAGTACTTAGCCTTGGAGGGTGGTCCCCCCGGCTTCACGCAGAGTTCCACGGGCTCTACGCTACTCTGGGTCTCCTCTCAACGGAGGGCTTTCGTTTTCGCATACAGGAGTGTCACCTTCTATGCTCGGCCTTTCCAGACCGTTCTGCTAACGATGCCTTTGTAACTCCTCGAGGGCCCGCAACCCCACGGTGCAAGCACCATGGTTTGGGCTAGGTCCGCTTTCGCTCGCCGCTACTTACGGAGTCTCGGTTGATTTCCTTTCCTCCAGGTACTGAGATGTTTCAGTTCCCTGGGTTGACCTCGACGGACTATGCATTCACCCGCCGATGACGCCATCTGGTTGCCCAGTGACGCCCGGTTTCCCGATTCGGAGATCCCCGGATCACAGCTTGTTTGACAGCTACCCGAGGCATATCGCAGCCTACCACGTCCTTCATCGTCTCTCGACGCCTAGGCATCCACCATGCACCCTTAGTAACTTGACCACACTCATGAGGGGCTGTCATGACGCCGCGGAGCCCGAAGACCACGCAACACCAACGCCAGCCGAACAAAAAGTCCGGTCAAACAATCTTCCAGCGCTTGAGATATAGTTCCGGAGATGCGCCCTAGACGCCCGTGCTTCGCACGCACGCCTCGGTTACAACACCGGAAACTCTTGGCTCGTCGAAAAAACCGCAAATCCACCGGAAAAGCCACCGCCGTCGCCCCAAAAGGGCAACACCGGTCCGATCCGACGAATCCGCGTCCGCTTCTTCACATGTCAAAGAGCAACAGGCCCGAGTCCGCGACGCCGGGCGGCGTACGACAAACTCGGGCGAGCGAGGTAATCTATCAGACGTGCCGCCGACGTCAAGGGGCCGTCCCGGCTTTTCGCATTCTGTTCTTGCGCCTATGTGATTCCGCTTGGCAGATGCCGTAACCCATTGCTAATAAAGGACTTACAAGAACATGCAGCCGGCGATCCACGCAAGCCGAACCGGGAAGTCCGTGCCTCCGCTTGGCGCACATATGTCCGTGGCGGGGGGAATCGAGAACGCTTTCGCAGCCGGTGCGGCCGTCGGATGCGACTGTTTGCAGGTTTTCGTCAAGAACCAGCGCCAATGGCGGGCGCCGGCACTGAAAAGCGAGCAAATCGTTGCATACAAAGCCGCCGAGCGCGAGACGGGGCTTTCTCCGGTCGTGGCCCACGCCAGCTACCTGCTTAATCTCGCGTCGCCTGATGATGCCAATCGCAACAAGAGCATCACGGCCATGGTCGACGAAATCGAACGATGCGAGGCGCTGGGCGTCTCGGCGCTGATCTTTCACCCCGGCGCCCATATGGATGACACGCTCGAGGTCGGGATCAAACGCATCGCGCGCTCGCTGAACGAAGTCCACAAGAAGTGCCAAGGATTTGACACTACGATCCTGCTGGAAAGCACGGCCGGTCAGGGCACGGCCATCGGTTATCGCTTTGCGCACCTCGCCTCGATCTTCGATGGCGTAGCCGATTCAGATCGCCTGGGCGTTTGTCTCGACACGTGCCATCTGTTCGCGGCCGGCTATGATTTTCGCGAGAAAAGCGGCTACGACGAAATGATGGACGAGCTCGAGCGCACCGTCGGCGCGTCGCGCGTCTGCTGCATTCACACCAACGACTCGAAGCGCCAGTGCGGTAGCCGCGTCGATCGGCACGAGCACATCGGCAAGGGCAAGATCGGCAAGACCGGCTTCGCACATTTTCTAAACGACCTGCGCTGGTCGAACATGCCGTTCATCCTCGAAACACCGAAGGGCAAGGACGGCCGGGGCACCGAGTTCGACAAGGTAAACCTCAAGCGTTTGCGATCGCTTTGCCGGCATCGCTGAGCCGGAAGCTTTAGCCATTCCCGGCGCCGGGATCAGCCTTCAGCAGAAATGTCGCTTGATCTCACGTAACGCATAGAGTGAAGAGTCGATAGTGAAGAGTGAAGAGCAAAACGGGCCAGGAAAGACTTTTCGCACCGTATTCATTGTCGGCGTTGGCGGTCGCGAGCCTCCGGCCGAAAGCTAACGGCTGACGGCTGATAGCTGATGGCTGATGGCTTCTCAAACTCGCTCCAATGGGCGATCAGCACAGACGCGGGCCGGGCCAACGGTGACAACCGCATCGCGATCATCATCCCCTGCCACCGAGTCATCCGCAGCGACGGCAAACTATGCGGCTACGGCGGCGGCCTGTGGCGAAAGCAGTTCCTTCTCGACCACGAGCGGGAGGTCTCTGCTATGGCTAGATCGGCCTCGCTGGGGCACCTGAGCCCTTCGAGCCAACGTCAAGAACCCATCCACCATCCTTTGCCCCAGCGCAACGAACCCGTGGCCCATGGACCGGTGGTGTACTGCCATTGACACGATCCCACCGCTACCTAACAATTGACATGCGCTGGCTGAACGGATGGAACGATGTAATGGAAGAACCTGTTGACTCCACATTGAGCGACCCGGACAGCGTGTGTTTGGCCTACTTATCCTGCCCACAGGATGGGGCCAAGGGATATCTGGGTGCGCTGCTGCTCACAGACAGGCGAACACGCCCGCTTCATTTCGGCTACGTCGCTCCCGTGCGCCCAACGGTGATGCAGCGGATACTCTATGGGCGAACTCTCGACATCGACGTGAAGATAGACGTTATCGCCAAGAAGCTCGCCCAGGACGGAATCAGCAAAGTCCCCGAGGTCCTCTTTGTGGATGCCGAGGACTTACTTGCGGCACGCCCCATCTTCAACGTGCCCACTGCTCGACTCACCCACGTGGAAGGCAAGCAGTCGGGCGTAACCATCAGTACCTATCATTACGATACAGGGGGACACGCCCAGGACCAGGAGGCAGTGGGGCGGATCGTGGCAGCGCTCGAGCAAACGGTCGATCTTCTTGACCCCTTCAAGCGAATGGAGGAGGCATTGAAAGACGCTCAGAAGGATCTATCGAAGTAGGGAGTGGTTCGGTGCGGTGGCGCGAGCGTCAGCAGTCTCGAATTCTAGAAGCGCTGCGAGCAAGGCTTCGTTACGAACGGCTCACGGAGGCGGATCTTGCCCTCCCTTGCAAGGTCTGGCACATCTCCTCCGATCGCCTAATGATTGATTGCGATGTGCGGACCATCCCTGATGACGACCTCAGGGTAAGAGTCAAAGCAAGCAGGATCCTGATTTCCTTCGACGCGCAAGCCACAACAGTTCCTCTTGCCTTCTGTCCGGACGTACGGATCGTCGACTTGCTTGTTGGCGGTGGGGTTCGGTTGTTCAAGGTCGATCTAGCGATCAAGCTCCCTCGGTTGCACAAGTTCGAGTTCTCGTCGCGACGCGAGGACCGTGGATTATTCGGCTCCCAGCACGACAGCACACAGTGCATTACGCGGTTGCGCCCCGTACAGAAAGTGCATCGAGAATCGGCGATAGAAAAGCGCGAAACGCTGGAGGAACGACTCCGATGGATTCTAACGCCCCCGATTCACGAGCTACTGTCTGATTCCAGCTTGGGCTTACCTAATACGCCGTATGCGTACGAGGTCTTCGGGATTGCCTGGCTCCGCGCGCATAACAGCGCCTTGTTGGCCGATGAGATGGGCCTCGGAAAAACGATGCAGGCAATCATTGCCGCCCGCCTGCTCTGGCGCGAACGACAGGTCGAGCACATTCTTATCGTTTGCCCAAAGACCCTCATTGGGACGTGGCGTCATGAGATTGAGAAGTGGTGGCCGAACGCCACCGCGAATCTCTGTGAACCCACTGGGGATACCCAGAGGTTTCTGAAACTGGCGACGCGCAACGTGACGGTCAAGATCATCAACTACGAAAAACTTCCCCGTGAAGCCGATTGGCTAACCAAGGGCGAGCGATGTGGGTCTCACGATCTGATCATTATTGACGAGGCGCAGCGCATCAAGAACCCTGCGTCGAAAACAGCCAAAGCTGTCAAAGCACTCCAGAGCAAACGCCGCTGGGCGCTGACGGGAACACCTTTGGAGACAAAGACCGGCGATGTAGTATCCATTTTCGAGTTCCTTTGCCCTGGGCTTCTCGAAGTCGACGAGCCCGACTATGTTCGCGAGCGAATCAGGCCTTTTATGCTTCGCCGGCGTGTTGAAGACGTAGACCTTGATCTCCCCGACAAGGTTGATCACGATGTCGAAATCGAGCTTTCAACGCGGCAGCGGCAAGCCTACGACCGCGCAGAGGAAGATGGTGTCGTCGGGCTCAATAAAAAGGGCGATACGATCACAGTCCAACACGTGTTTGCATTGATTCAAAAACTCATGCAACTCTGTAACTTCGACCCTGTATCTGATGAAAGCGCTAAACTGGAGCGTTTGAACCAAGACCTTGAAGAGATCATCGAGAGCGGGCGCAAGGTTTTGGTGTTTTCTCAATTCGTGTCGGAACCCTTCGGTCTGAGGCGCGTCAAACGGAGTCTGTCGCCGCTTTGCAGTGTCATTGAAGTGCATGGCGCAATTCCACAGCGGAAGCGAGACGCGGGAATCGATGCGTTTTCGACCGACGCCTCTGTGAACACGATGCTCTTGCAGTACCGGGCGGGAGGGGTTGGTCTTAACCTGCAAGCGGCGAACTATGTTTATCTCTTCGACCGCTGGTGGAACCCTGCCGTGGAGGATCAAGCGGTGAAGCGCGCCCATCGGATAGGACAGAAGAATAAAGTGTTCATTCGCCGATTTTATTGCAAAGAAACAATCGAAGAGCGGATTCTGGAAAAGCTTGCGGAACGAAGGCGCTTGTTTGCTCACGTCATTGATGACAACAGACCGCATGAAGCTATGGGCTTGAGTGAAGAAGAACTGTTCTCGCTGTTCAAGAACCTCAGGGCGCGGCCGAAGCGCGTTCGCACCGCGGCTCACACTCCTCGGATTGTACTAGACAACTTGGACTCTGGCGAGTTCGAGAATCTTGTTGCGAAAGTCTACGAAGCTCGAGGATTCACGGTGCGGGTTGTGGGCGGGAGCCACGATGGCGGCGTGGATATTGAAGCAGAAAAGTCAAGCACCACGGAGCGTCATCGGATAGTGATCCAGTGCAAACACACCAAGGCGAACGTTGGCCGCCCGGAAGTACAGAAACTGTTCGGAGTCGTGAGCGCGGACCAACGGCTTACGCGAGGGGATCTCGTGACTAGCTCAGATTTCAGTGCTGAGGCCCGTGGCTTCGCGGCGGACAAGCGGATCGAACTCATAAACCGGGAAACGCTTGTGAAGCTTGCAAAGGAATCGAGGGTCGCCAAGTTCGACGATGCATGAATGATGCGCGTTTTCGGCGCGCCGTCGTCGTGACTGATGCTGCCTTGATCCTCGTGGTAAGCCGTACCGGATTCTTCGGCACGCTTTTTATGCGGGGAGCGCGCGAACCGGTGGAGAAGCGCGTTGTACGCCCTCCCGTGCGGTTTCGATCTGTCGTGCGGTAGGGCTGGGCGGCAGATACGCGTGCTGGGACGATCCCGGTGCGCCGGGATCGTCCCCACTCTTGGCGGTCCCGGTGTCCATCGGGACTGCGTTCCACAAACTCAGGGGAAACGTCCGGCACGGGGACCGGACGCTACGGTAGAACGGAAGATGAGCTACCGAATCTCGCCTCGGAGGATGGTGGCGATCTTGTTGGGATCGATGTTGCCGCCGGAGATGATGCAGACGATTTTGCCGGTGCCGGCTTTGCCCGACAGGGCTGCGGCGACGGACGTAGCCCCGGCGCCCTCGGCCACTACGCGGTTGCGCTCGATCAAGAGCCTTAGCGCGTCGGCCACCTCTTTCAGCGACATGACCAACGAGCCGTCGAGTAGATCGCGGGCGAGGTTCCACATTTCGGGCATAACGCACTTGCCGCCGATGCCGTCGACGAACGAAGGTGTGTATTCCACGTCAACGGGTCTACCGGCGGCCAACGAGGCGGCGAGCGGGGCTGCCGTCTCGACCTCACAGGCGAACACCTTGGTCGCGGGCCTTAGCGCCTTGATGGCCGAGGCGATGCCGCCGCTGAGACCACCGCCACCGTAGGGAACGATCACTGCATCGACGTCCGGGAGATCCTCCAGAATTTCGAGACCGATCGTCCCGTTGCCGGCCATAACGTTCGCATCGCTCACCGGGTGAATGAAAGTGCCGCTCATCCCCTCGAACCGGTGATCGAGCAGCACCTGCCACCATCTGTCGAAAGGAACCTTGACGACGTGTGCGCCAAGCCGCTCGATCGCGTCGAGCTTGGTCTGCGGGGCGTGATCGGGAACGACGACGCTGCAGGCCACGCCGCGCCAACGCGCGACGAAGGCGAGCCCCTGGGCCATGTTCCCCGCGCTGGCGGTGTAGACACCCTGCGACAGCGCCGCGTCATCGGTCAATGACATCGCGTTGCCCGCGCCGCGGAGCTTGAAGCAGCCGACCGGCTGGAGGTTTTCGAGCTTGAGGTAGATTTCGCCCGGCGCGTCGTCAGCGTTCAGGCGCACGAGTGGAATTCGCACCACGGCCGGATCGAGACGCTGCTGTGCATCGCGAATCGCATCCAGCGGAATCGGCTCAAAGGGTTCCATACCTCGCGCCCCCGAAGGAAATCCGCGTACCGACGCCGTTTTTCCGCGCCTTGTCGTAGACATGTCGTGCGGCGGCCAGGTCCTCGATGGCCAGTCCCACCGATTTGAAGAGCGTGATGTCCTGCGGGGAGGTGCGGCCGGGAACCATCTTCGTCAAGACCTCGCCGAGTTCACCGAGGATGTGGTCGTCATCGACCAACCCCTCACGCTGGGCCATGACGAAATCGCCGGCCTCGTTGATGGCGGACTCGCGGCGATCCACGAACAGCCTCGACCGCTTCACGGCCTCGCCGTCGAGCTCGCGCACGAAGGGTACGCTCGATCCGACCGCGTTGATGTGAACGCCGGGTGACAACCATTCGCCCATGAGAATGGGATCGGGCGAGGAGGTCACGGTGCAAATGATGTCCGCCCCGTCAATGGCCTCCTGCACCGATTCGGTTGCGGTGATCGGAATTCCGTGTCGCGGTTCGACCGCTTTGGCGAAGGCCTGTGCCCGTTCGAGGGACTTGCTGCACACGCGAACACTCGAAAGTTTGCGACAGGCCATCATCGCGTCGAGATGCATGTTCGCCTGCACACCGGAGCCGATGAGTGCCAGGGTCTTGGCATCTTCGCGAGCGAGCAGCTTCGTGGCCACGCCCGAGACGGCCGCCGTGCGAATCGCCGTGATCGACGTCGCGTCCACCATGGCGACGAGCCGTCCGCGCCGCGTTTCGTAGAGAAGGACCGCCCCCTGATGCGTGTCGTGCTCGGTTCCTTCGTTGCCCGGGAAAAACGTGACGGCCTTGAGGCCGATCGTCCCGACCGATTCCCAGTGCGAGGGCATCATGCCCAGCGCGCCGACACGCTCGTCGAGCCACATGATCTGCCGAAGCGGCAGGAGGCACTCACCCGCAACGAGCCCGCGAAACACCTTCTCCATCGCTTCCATGCACTCGGTCATGGGCAGCAACTCGCCGACCTCCTGTTGATTGATGATAACGACTTCCACGGTAGAGCAGGCTCTCTTTTCCTGGAGCGATCAAACCTCGTGAGCCATTGTTGCCTCGCGGGGCATCTGCGTCAAACGCCGCTACGCTGCGGCGCCGCCAGACACTATACTACGCGCCACCGGAGACGCGGCCGACGAGGGAAACGCTCGATGATCGATCCGCCGACAATTGAAGAGATTCGCGAGGCGGCGACCCGACTGGAGGGCGTTGCGATGCACACGCCGCTGGTTCCTCTGCACACGTTCGACGGCCCATCGGACATTCTTCTCAAACTCGAGATTCACCAGCCGGTAACGTCGTTCAAGATTCGCGGCGTATACAATGCTGTGGCCGCGCTCTCCGACGAGCAGCGCGCTGCGGGGCTGAGCACCGTCAGCGCCGGAAACACCGCCCAAGCGCTGGCGTGGACGGCCAGGCGATTCGGCGTCAGCGCTCGAAGCATCATGCCCGACACCGCGCCGCCGACCAAGATCGAAGCGGTCAGACGCTACGGCGGCGAGCCGGTCTTGGTTCCCATGAGCGAAGTGTTTCGGTTCTTGAAGGAACACCTCTGGGAGAACGAGCCGTACGCCTTCATTCATCCCTGGACGAACCGAAACGTGATGATCGGCCACGGCACGATCGGCCTGGAGATCATCGAGGACCTGCCCGACGTCGACACCGTGTTCATACCCGTCGGGGGCGGCGGACTGATGGGCGGCGTCGGCACGGCACTCAAGGCGCTGAAGCCATCCGTTCGCGTAATCGCAGTGGAGCCGGCCGCCTGCCCCGCGCTTCACGAAAGTCTGAAACAGGGCAAGCCCGCAAGCGTCGAATGCAACACGATCTGCGACGGAGTGGCCGTGCCCTACATGACCGAAGAGGTATTCCCCTTGCTGCGTGACATCGTAGATCACGTCGAACTCGTTTCGGAGGATGCGGTCAAGGCAACGATCAAGCGTCTGGCGCTCGGCAACCGAATAATCGTGGAAGGCGCAGGCGCCCTATCCGTAGCGGCCGCCCTGGCCACGCCGGCGAACGAACGCGGCAAAACGGTATGCATCGTGACCGGCGGCTCAATCGACACCGAAAAGCTCGTCGCAATCCTGGGTGATCAGAAAAACGATTGAAGGTCGGAAGATTGAAAGGTTTCGACGTTTCGACGTTTCCTAATCATCAACCGCGCCACCCGAATCACGAGCATCCGGTCGCGCAGATGAAACCTCGAACACGGCGAAATCGTCACCGATGACCAGGTTTCGAAGCTCGACGAGCTTGAGGTAGTACCGCGCCCCACTGAGCTGAAGCGGCACGACGTCTCCCTCACGAAGCGAGACCGTATCGACAATCGTCCCACCCAGGAAACCGTGAACCGAGGTCAAGACCTGTCGCCCGGTGATGTCGCCCAGTCTCACGGTAATCGTCTTGTTGGATCCGGGTATTGCTTTGATCTGACGCTGAATGACGGTAATTCGCACAGGCTCCTCGGCCAGCGAAAGCCTCGAGGCCGTGCAACCGGACAGGGACAAGAGAATCAGCAGAATCGAGCCGTAGGTCTTCATGGTTTGGACTCCGAATTCGAGGTTTCGACATTTCGACGTTTCGACGTTTTCTTATTTCTCTTTCTGAAGGAGCTGTGTCACGCGCGTGTAGGGGTCTTTCGACTTCGCCTCGGCCTCGCGCTCTTCGAGCTCTTGCGTCGGCATGGCCGTGTGAATGTCGAACAGGCATTTGACGTCGTCGCTCATGAAACGTGTGAGCTGCGCGAAGGTGTGCGCGTCGCCGTGGCTGAAACGCCGGTGATAGTAGCGAAGCGGGAAATAGACGTTGAGGAAATCCTTCGCTCGCGTCATGGCCACATAGAACAACCGGCGCTCCTCTTCGATCTCCGCCTCGCTTCCGGTGGCCATGTCCGAGGGGATCATCCCGTCCGCCGCGTGAATCACGTGGACCACGGTCCATTCGCAACCCTTGGCCGAGTGGATCGTACTGAGCGTCAACCAGTCCTCTTCGAGAAACGGCGGCTGGGCCAAATCGGAGGCGGCCTCGGGCGGATCGAGGGTCAAGTCGGTGATAAAGCTGCGCCGTGAGCGATAGGTCGATGCGATCTGCGCCAGCTGGTCAATGTCGCGCAGGCGTACGCCCGAATTTTCGTACACGCGCTCGAACACCGGTTCGTAGAAATCCTTGATACGCTCGATCTGCGTAACGAGCGAAGACGCCTTCCCGGACGACGCGCCGCCAGGGCTACCCGCCTGCTCTTGCGACTCGCTCACCCCGCTGCAATCGACGAGTGTGCTTCGCAGCGCCTCGAACGCCTCGCGGGCGGCCGGCGGAACCTTCGGCGACTTGTTCGCCAGCCGGGTGAGCGGCGAGCGCTGAACGTTGGCGGCGTCACCGTCCGCCGTGTCAGCCCGGCTGCGCACGCCCAGCTCGTCCATCACGCGCCGCGCCGTCTTGGGACCGATACCGCCGAGCAGCAGGAGAACCCGAAACCAACTGATCTCGTCGTAAGGATTCTCCAAGATGCGCAGCACGGCCAGCATGTCCTTGATGTGCGCGGTCTCGATGAACTTGAGCCCGCCGAACTTGCGAAACGGGATGTTCCGCCGCGACAGCTCGACCTCGAGGTGGGCGCTGTGATGGCCCGTGCGAAACAGTACGGACTGTTCCATCAGCGTCTTGCCCGTCTCGTAATGCGCGAGAACGCTGCGGCACACCTCGTCGGTCTGCTGCGACTCATCCATACAGGTCACGAGCCGCGGTCTCTCGCCGAGGGGGCGCTTCGAC
>JADFRH010000049.1 GCA_022561415.1 Planctomycetota bacterium | reverse complement strand
TCAATATTTTGAGAAAATAGCCGAGAAAATGCGCCCTTCGGACCCGCGTTCTTGACCCCGTGGGACGGGTTGCCGTCAGATTACAAAACCGCTGCTCTACCAACTGAGCTACGGTGGCATGTTCGGTAAGAATAACAAATCCGACGGTTTATGCAACGACCTATCGTCTCGGCGCAAATCTTCCACTCAAACAATGGCATGATTCTCACGGCAGCAAGCGTCCAAGAAGCAAGACAACTCATCCCTCAGTAACCCTCTCATGAGAGCTTCAAACGACCTTAGCTTCTGCTTAGCGAACAGGCGGGTTTCCCTATGGCGATGCGACCGAATCCTCGGCTACCGCGCGCTGTTGCAGCGACGCAAACCGGGCGTCATCGACCAGTGGCTTGAAACGCGGCGATTCGGTGAGCTCCGACACGATCGCCGACGCAGGGATATCCAGGTCGGCGATAATGAACTCAATTAGGTCGAACGCGCCGTTGGTGTCACTAAGCAAAGCGCGTGACGTGAGTTCCTTCAACGTCATCTCTCGCAGTGCCGGGACAATGCGCGAGGCGAACGTCGCATCGTCCGCAGCTAGTCTTACAGCGGTTTGACGCGCTCCCTCGAAACGGCGTACCGCGTCTGCGTGACGCCCGGCTCTGAAAAAGAGTAAGGCCGACCTCGACAAAGCCCGCACGCGTGCCAAACCATCGGGCGGAATTTCTACGTCCGCACTCTCATAGGCCGCCGCCGCATCCGCCCAGCGCTCTTGGACCTGGTACATGACGGCGGCGATCGGCGGCACGCGGCCCTCGCGCCACTTCTCCCCCGCAACCTCGGCGACGAGACGTTCATCGACTTTCTCCCACGTGCTCCCTGGCGACGCCACACTTCGCGCGCAGCCGGTGATACGGCCCCGATCATCCGCGAAAAACGCGATCTTTCTTCGCCCGTCGGTCCGAACGAAGAGTAACGGTTCAACGGCATAGTACGAGGCGTCGGAAAGGCGGATCGTTCCAGGACCTACGGATTCGATCACCGCCGGATCCGTATCCGGTGCCCACCCCTGACCCTCATAGCACGTGTGGCAATACAAGTTGCCAATGTAGTTCCCTGCGAAACGAGCCGTATCAATCGGCAGCGGCTCAGGTTTCGGCGCCGAAGGGAGCCTCTTCATCGCACTGTACCACCAAGGGAGTAACCGGCTTAGAACGGTGCGCGGCAGGTTAACTCGCGGCCCGGTTTCCCCGTCGCGGTTGACAGCCACATAGATCCCCAGCGACTCGTCCGGAATCAAGTACATCTGCGACGAATACCCGCGCATTGTACCGCCATGCTCCAAGATGCGCAAGTTCCTCCACGACGCCTCCCAAAAGCCCCAGGCGAAACCATCAAGTTCCGGGTGGGGGCGGAACTGCGGCTCACGAAGCCGTGCAGCCATATCCGCAGAAAAGAGTCGTCCATGCTCGTTCGACCCGTCGCCCAGCAGGGCCGTCATGAGCTTGGCCATATCGGTGACTGGAGCGTCAACCGAAGACGCGGGCAATGTAGCGTAGTATTCGTAGTTCAATGAACGATACCCGCCGTCGGCGTAGCTGTAACCGAGGGCAAGGTCCGCCTTCAGCGCCTCCGGAACTTCCACATAGCTTCTGGACATGCCCAGAGGTTCAAAAACCTCGCGCCGCATATAATCGCTGTAGCTCAGGCCGGTCACGGTTTCGGACAGATAGCCGGCCAAGGAGATGCCGTAGGTGTCGTAGCAGCTCTCACGACCGGGGGGGCGAATGCGGCGTAAGTCGCGCTTCAAGAAGGAAGCCAGAGACGGGCGTTTCGCACTTTCCTCAAAGTTTCGGTTGGTGCCGATCTGATCGAAGCCCCCCGTGTGGCTCAGCAGATGCCACGATGTCACAGGTGTCCCGTAGCGGTCTTCAAGCTTGAAATCTCGGAGATACTCGTTGACGTCCGCGTCGAGGCTTATTTTGCCTTGATCGACCAGGCGGAGCAGCCCCATCGCGGTAACTGCCTTGGTGATCGAACCGATGCGGAATATCGTCCGGTCCGGATCCACCGGCCGACCGCTTTTCATGTCTGCGACGCCGTATCCCCGGCTGTAGATCATCTTCCCGTCCTTGACGATCGAGATTGCCGCCCCAGGAATATGTTCGGACTGCATCGCGTCTTCAAGAATCGGATCGAGAAACCGTGCGATCTCGGCCGGGTGGAACTTGTCTACAGTCGGTGTCTTCGACGCGACTGGGGGCGTCTTCGTCGCGTCACTCTGCTGCGAGTACCAAAGGGCACCTGCAAGCATGAGTGCACAGGCGAGTCCGACCAAGTATCTCTTGCGAAGCATGTCTAATTCTCCTGGTTGGATGACACCACGCCGCCATTAGTAACCGTCAACATCGAGCGCCACCGACTTCGGCTGCCCACGGTCTCCGTTTCGTCGACGGGGTCCAGTTCAGTTTCCTTCCCAGCGCCGGAAGGTCAGCTTGATCAAATATGTACCGCACTTCGATGGCGCACCGATGCTCGCGGTCACTCGATGAGAGCGCGCTCCAAACGCGCGGCGAAAATAGGACCACGGCTTCATCGCCCGCAGCGCGCTCCAACTCCGCCGTCGGGTCATCGGAAACTACCGTCTCGATCCGAGTCACGCCTGCGATGATAACGGCCGAGAGGTCCGCCGCGGTATTCTCCGCGGTCGGCGCATCGCGTTCGCAAACGCGCACGACCTTGCGCCCGATCCCGGGCATGCGTGCCTCTAGTTCATCCACCACCCACAACGCGGGTCGGATTGTGACGAAGTGGATGTGCTGCAGCCGGTGCGGCCAGTGCCGACGGATATCGTTGTAATGGAAGTAAGTCGAGACTATCGGATCAGACGGTGGTTCGAAGCCCTTCTCCAGTGACCATGGCTTAGCATCCACACACCACGCTTCGATGAGTTCCACGGCATGGCACTCGCTCTGCCATTGGCTGCATTCCACGACGTACACCACCGGCGTGTCCAGCGCGGGCGCTCTAGCCTTCCCGATCAGATCCACCAGCTCACCCACCCCGAGCTCGTAGTCGCGGCTGACCTCTTCAACAACGCGCGTGACGAACGCCCGCGGATCCGCATCCACCCGAGTCCGGGGCACCCCGCTCGCCACTTGCGTCCGCCGTACCCCGCGTCCACCAAGCCCTTGCGAGCCAAGGCCGTGTACGCATGCCGACCCGTATGGACGTTCACGCCAACATTCCGCGCCGCTTCGCGAAGGGGCGTGAGGGCGTCACCCTCTTCCAACTCGCCCCGATGAATCCGGCCCCGGATCGCCCTCGGCGATCTGATGATGAAGCGGCACTGGGCTGCTAGGATCGATGAATTCCATTGTTCTAGTCTATTATCACATTCGACCGTCGCAGCGAAATATTCTTGGTCCAGTTCGTGTGAGATGTTGTCGGGGGCGGAAAGAGTGGGAGGTCACCGGTCTGGCGCGCTGGTCACTCTCGCGGCTCGGGGTTTCGCTTGCATCAATGCGATCCGTGAACCCCTGTCAAGCAGCCGGAAGTCCGTCCGCGCCATGGTCTTAGGTTTCTGCTCACATGCTGAGTCAAGAGCGTGCCAGAGTAGATCAGCCAAAAAGGTCAGGTGCACTCGGGCAGCCGACACGTTGGTCCAGTGCGCCCTCTCCCGCCAAGAGTGCAGCTAGAGGGCGCAATCGCTCGGTTCACACCGCTTACGATCTGAGAAAATAGCCGGGAAAATGCACCTATCAGACCCGCGTTTTCGACCCCGTGGGACGGGTTGCCGTCAGATTACAAAACCGCTGCTCTACCAACTGAGCTACGGTGGCGACCTTCGCGTGGCGCCACGATGGTAGCGTCTTCTCGTCGGCTGGCAACCTCCGACGCGTTTTTCGACTCCATCAGCCGCCAGTTAGCGGCGCTTGACTGCGTCCACGCGATGGCGGGTAGTGCGTCCACCTGAGATCCGTCTCGTGACGTACCGAGCAACAGGCGGGCCTCGGCGTCCACAGTGTCGTCAACGTGGCTACCGTTTTTCCGGCGACAACATACGACCCTCACCCTCTCGAATGCGTCGGTCGGTTCGACTATGCTGGGTTGATGCCCAAAGCGCGCGTTTGGTCTACAACGGCGAGTAGGCCGTGTGACGCGCGTGGGAGTTGGCAACCGATGAACCGAGCGAATCACAGAGAGGGTGAAGTGCCTATCCGAGTGCGTCGCGGCGTGCTCGGCATCCTCGAGCGCGGTCCGACCCTGCTGCTGATTCGACGCGCACCCGGAATCCCAAGCGGTGGGCTCTGGTGTTTCCCCGGTGGTCATATCGAAACCGGAGAGACCTCGCGCCGCGCGATCCGCCGGGAGCTGGCCGAGGAGCTCGGCATTCAGGTCACACCCATCGAGCGTGTGGGGGCGGTTCGACTGGCAACGCTCGGCTATGTGCTGGCCGTTTGGCGCATCCGCTATGCCGGGGTTCGATTCACGCCACTCCCTGCCGAGGTGGCCGAGATCGACTGGTTTACGCCTCGGCAGGTTCGGTCGCTCGAAGACGGCATCGCGTCGAACGAGCGGGTGCTCGAGTTGCTCGGCGTGTAGCGTCCGCGATCTACTCTCGGCGACCGTGCTCGGCCGTGATCGTGCTGCGAATCCCCCCGCGAACGCTCCAGGACGATTCCACCACCATCCACTTCGGCTGCGAACAGGCCACCAGATCGTTCAGGATGATGTTGGTTACGTCCTCGTAGAACACGCCGCGATCGCGAAAGGCCTGAAGATAGAGCTTGAGGCTCTTCAGCTCGATGCAGGTCGCGCCGGGGATGCACTGGATTCGCAGTTTCGCGAAGTCCGGCTGCCCGGTCTTGGGGCAAACACTCGTGAACTCGCGAATGCGATGCTCGATCAGGTAGTCCCGCGCCGGATGCGGATTGGGGAACGTCTCCAGGATGTCGCGGTCTTCCATGGCTTGCTTCTCCAGAGCCCTACTCAACCGTGCGGAACGATCCGCCACGCCCGACTCTTGGCGCAAGGTCGAGACGGTGCATCCGCGCCGGGACTGTAGTGCCGGGACGGAGCGACCGCAACGGTCTCGGGTACGTGCGGCACGGACGAAGCGCGCGTGCCCCATGCTTTTCGTACTCGAACAGGGTGGGGGGACGGACGATGACTACGCCGGGAACATCAACAACTGCTCGGCCGTCGAACCTGGCGCCGCGCCGCCCGACGCGATCGCGCTGCGGCGCCGCACTCTTCGGTCGCGGGCTGCGGCCACGAACCCGTCGAGATCCTGGAAATCCCATTCTTCGCGTGAGACCGGGCGACCCTTCGGGTCGCGCACGGCCGCTCCGTAGCGATCCACCAGGTGCCGCGCGGCGAATCGATCGCACATGCCTTCCTTTTGGCGCGTGTTGCGCCTCGCGCGCTTGACGAGCAGGTGATACAGCTCGTGCAGGAAGACGAACAGAACGACCTCGAACCCGTCGCGCAACTCGATCGTGTACACGGGGCGGTACCAGCGGCGCCCGACGGTCTTCGCCCGTCCCAGATTGGTGCCCATGCGATAGGGATAGACAAGCTGTCTCCCCAAGTTCACGTGGATCTTCCGGCTGGTGTAGTAGCAGGTGCCGGAGAACTCGGCGCCGCGGCTGTAGCGAAAGAAAACGTCGATCGAACCGATGGCCCATCCCGATGTGACCTCGTGGCAGACCGCCAGCAGCCGGTCGGTCGGTATGGCCGTCGAGTTGCGGAGTCTGATTCGTGCCAAGCGTTCGCTCATCGACGTCGTCGCGACATTGGTCCTAGGGTCTGGGATGGCATCGGGCGTGGACCCGCTTGAGCTGCGTCTCGTCGACGTGCGTGTAGATCTGCGTGGTCGTAACGTCCACGTGGCCGAGCAACTCCTGCACGATACGAAGGTCGGCGCCACCGGCCAGAAGGTGCGTGGCGAAGCAGTGCCGAAGCGTGTGCGGTGTGAGCTTGGTCTCGATGCCGGCGGCCACGGCGTGTTTTCGTACCAGACGCCCGATGTTGGTTCGATCCAGCGGGCGACCGGTGCGCGACAGGAACAGGGCGTCCGTCGTTCGCTCACCCAGCAGGCGCGGTCTGAGCATGTCGAGGTAACGCCCGACCGCCTCGACCGCGGGCCGACCGACCGGGACGATACGCTCCTTGTTGCCCTTCCCGATACATCGAACATAGCCGAGCTTGAGATTGATGCGATCCAGCGTCAGGTCGGCCACCTCGCTCGCACGCATCCCGGTCGCGTAGAGCAGTTCCAGCAGCGCCCGGTCGCGCAAATAGTATTCGCAATACAGGTCCGGCGCCGCCAGCAGGGCCTCGACCTGCTCGTACCGGACCACGTGCGGGATGGTCCGCCAGCGCTTGGGCGACTCGACCAACGACGCCACGTCGCGCGTCAGAACGTGCTCGGCAAAGAGGAAACGCAAAAACATCTTGACCGTCGCCAGATGACGAGCCACCGAGGAGAGCGCCAGCCCCCGCTTTTGCAACGCCATCAGGTAGCGCTGAATGTCCTCGATTGTGATCTGGTCGGCGTGAATGTCGTGGGCGGTGAGGAAGTTCCAGAACCCGCGCAGGTCAGCGCGGTAGGCCGTGACCGTCAAGCCGGCGAGCCCGCACTCGACAAACACATGGTCCAAAAAGCGCTTGACCAGCGGCGCCGGTCGCTCGACCGGCGGTCTCGATTCTTGGGCAACAAGCATTCCAGGCGGCTCCGCTCCAAGCCTATAGTGCCATCATTGTGGCACTATGTGTGACGCACGTACAACCCTTCAAGCCGCCATTGTACAGACTTCCTCTTCGTTTGTCCAAGACTTCAGCACGCGTCATAGGGCGGCACCGACCGCGTCGGGGCTACAGATATCGGACGCATGGCCGCCATTCCGTTACCGCGGCGGAAAAAACGGCATGGTGGCCGGAGATTGCGTGACCTACAGGCGACGGGGAACCACCCGAAGGATGCGGATGCCGCACAGGTCGGGAGCTACGGATGTCGCACGGCGAAAAACGTCCGGCGGTGTCGCAACAGCAGGGTCGCAGCCAGCAGGAGGCCGATCTGCAAGACGATCAACCCCCACGTAGACACGGTGGGCACACCGGCGTTGCAGTTGGCGGGTTCACCGAGGGGAATGATCTTGAAAAGGTCGCCGTTGTTCGAGCAGATGTAAATCTCGCCTTCGGCGTCCCGACCAAACGAAGTGATGAGTGGAATGGAGATACCGGCGTCCGAGAATTCCTGCGTCCGCTCCTGGACCGTGGCCACCACGCCGTCGTAGCGCAGCGTCCAAATCTGTCCGCTGCAGAAATCGCCGAAGAAATACGCGCCTCGAAGCTGTGCCATCGCGCAACCGCGATAGACCTCACCGCCGATGATGGAGCATGGAGACGAGGGACCGTCGTGCGAATACTCGTGGATGGGATCGAGCAGGTTGGCCGTGGCGCACGCGGGATCGCTGAGGTCGAAGTCGTGCATGCCCTCGCGGCATCGCCAACCCCAGTTCTCGCCGCCCGTGCTGTCTCCCGGCTGGACGTTGATCTCCTCCCAGTTACTCTGCCCCACGTCCGTAATATACAGCTCGCCCGTGACCGGATCGAATGAATTTCGCCAGGGATTCCGCAGACCGTAGGACCATATCTCGTCGTCGCCCCTGACGCCGACGAATGGGTTGTTCGCAGGAATCCCGTACATGCCGGACGGTGCGTTACTGCCGTTGACGTCGACGCGCAGGATTTTTCCCAGCAGATTGTCGGTGATGTCCTGGGCGTTTCCTGTGTCCGGCGTGTGTCCGGCACCGGAGTCACCACCGCCGCCGCCGTCCCCGGTGGCGATGTACAACATGCCGTCCGGCCCGAACGCGATCCATCCGCCGTTGTGGTTTGGCTCCGGCTGGGCGATCGTGAGCAGAACCACCTCGCTCGTCTCATCCGCCACGTCCGGCGTTTCCGCCGGAACGGTGAATCGGGACACCACAGTCCCGCCGCCCGAACTGAGCTCAGTGTAGTTCACGTAGAACCAGCCGTTGGTATCGAAATCCGGGTGAAACGCGAGCCCCAGCAAGCCCCGCTCGCCGCCGTCAACCACGCGCGCCCGGATATCAAGAAACGGCGTAGCCTGTGTGACGGGCGGATCCTGCGAAATGTCGACGATGCGAATTTTGCCCGGCTGCTCGACGACGAAGATGCGATCGGAATCGCCCGGCGCGTGTGTCACGTAGAGCGGATTGTCGAAGCCCGAGCCGACGAGCGTGGCCGAGATCAGGGGCTCGCCGTTCGACGCCTGAGCACACGCCGCCAGAACAATCGCACAGCACGATATGCTCATCACCGAGAGTCGCGCGAGTCTTGCAGCGTTGTGATAGTGCAAACGAAGCTTCCCCTCTACTTGCGTCGTGACGCATTTCCCTATGCCCCCTATTGTATCGTGTCCGATCCTCGAAAACCACTCGCAACGACCTAAAATATCGGAGGTTTCGGCCACCGGGGTGGTTTGCGCGAGTCTTTTTGGGCGGAAATCCTACGAGTAAACGCGCCCTCGATCACGTCTGAGATTCAAGCCCCAGGAGCTGCAGCGAGATTCGCTTGATGTCGACGTCGCGGTAGGTGCGGGCGGACTTGACCGCGCTACCCGCTTGCGAACAGATCAATGCGGCTTGCTGCGCCGACGCGGTCGCGGGGGCGCCGTGCGAGCCCCTGACGAGTTGCGCATCGAGGGGAATCCCTCGTGTGACCGGGTCGAAGAAGAGCTCGACCGGGTCGTAGCCCGGCTTGCGATGAATGTCGACGGTGCGTGCAAAAGATGGGGCAGACTCGTCGTCGAGCCACCAGTAGTAGGCGAACCAATGCGAGTGTTCGGCCACGAGAATGATCTCTCCCGCCCGATCGTGCGCGAGGCCGATCTCGCGACGCCGATCACCCTCATACACGCCCGCAACACCCGAAGCGGACCGAAACAGGTCGGCGATGCCCTTGATGTCCGCTGCCTGGGGATCGCGAACGAAAACGTGCGCGAATTGGTGATCCACCATGGCCAGCGCGGGGCTGGTCGCCAGGTCCACCATTTCCCCGTCCGGCCCGCTACGCACGTTGAGCAGGCCGGCCTCGCGAAGCAGCCGGTTCGGATAGATCACGTCGCTGACGTCGGTCAGGGCGTACTCGCCTGCGACGAGATAGACGGTCTTGTTGCCGATCGCGCCCGCCGCAACGCCGGCCGCGAACCGCCCGAGTTCGGCGTCGAGCTCGACCAAGGCGCCACGCGCCTCGTCGCTGTCGGGTCCGAACTTCTGAGACGCATAGTCGAGGTGCGGGATATAGATCCAGTGGAAGTTCGGGGCGTGGCTGTCGATGAGCCACTGGGCCGCGCCCAGAATCCAGCGGGTCGATTCGATGTTCGCCAGCGGTCCCCAGTAGTGCTTCAGCGGAAAGTGCCCCATCGCGCCCAAAAGCTCTTGGTAGAGTCCGTCCGGCTTCGAATAGCACCAGAGCTTGGTGGTTCCGTCGGGCTCGTGAATGGGCGCCGGCGTGATGATGAAGTCGGCGGCCGCGCCCTTGATGTTCTGCGCATGCCAAACGGCCGAGGTGAATCCGGGGCGCCTCCGGTGGATCGTCTCCCAAATCTGCTCGCCCCCAATCACATCGTTGTGCGCCACCCAGAACTGGACTTCGCTTCGCTCGCGGTGGAAGAAACCATTGGCGATAACACCGTGCTTACCGGGCGGCCGGCCCGTCCACATCGTTGCCTGGACCGGCGACGTCACGCAGGGAAACGTCGGCGTCAGCTCCGCCATCGCGCCACCGGTCGCCCAGCCGTGTAGCGTCGGCGTCGTCGCGGCGTCGACGTCCTGCGGGCGAAGGCCCGGAATCGAGAGAAAAATGAGATAATCAGTGCTCACGTGTTTCCATCCGTGTCTGCCATTCTACGGGCCGGGCTGGGGCAGGAAACCACGGAGAAACGCAAAGGACTTTTCGGCCGCCTCGACCGCGCAGTGGCTGTGGCGCGAGAGCTCGACGTGAACCGGACCCGCGTAGCCGATCTCCCCGAGCGCATCGAACACGGCCGGGAAGTCCATATCGCCCTCGCCGAACATGAGATGGTTGTGCTCTCCGCGCCGCATGTCCTCGATGTGCAGGTTCCAGAGCTTGTTTTTCCATCGCCGCACATGGTCGGCCACGTCGCCGTCGCCGAGGCAATGGACATGCCCGACATCGAGCGTCAGACCCAGCAGCGGATGGTCCACGGCGTCGATGAGTCTCTCGAACTGGGCCATGGTCTCGACGAACATGCCCGGCTCCGGCTCGAAGCTCAACCGAACATTGTGCGACTCCGCGTGTGCGAGAATCTTTCGTAGCCCGGTGACCAATCGATCGAACAACGCCGCCTCCTCGGCCTTGTCTTCGGCGGCGCCGGACCAGAGGGAGACGCTGTCGGCTTCCATCGCGGCGGCCACTTCGACGGCGGCCAGAATGAACGCGACGCGACGCTCTCGATCACCGGCTGAAGCGCTGAGCAGCGTCGGTTGATGCTTGCGGCGGGCGTCGAGAATGAAGCGCGAGCCGGTTTCGATGGTGACGCACAGCCCCGCGTCGCGAATGATCGGCTCAAAGTGCTCGATGCATTGCTTGACCGCGCTGCGATCCGGCGGGTCGAGGTGCGATCGTTCGAGCGTAAGGGCTACGCTCGCGTAACCGATTTCGCAGAGAATCGTCGCGGCGTCTTGGGTCGTGTGATGGGCGACCCCGTGGGTGTTGTAGCCGAGACCCACCGCGCGATC
>JADFRH010000048.1 GCA_022561415.1 Planctomycetota bacterium | reverse complement strand
TGCACGCGGGCCCACCGCTCCTCGGGCGAGACGGACACGACGCTGTTCATGAACTTCGAGAAGTCGATGACGATCGCGTGGTTGCAGGCCTGGCCGGCGCCTCGGGCAAACTTTACGATCACTTCGGCGCGCCAAGCGAGAATGACAAGAGTAGCCGAAGCGACGAGCGCAAGCTGCTGACCGGTTTCTGTGTCCTCATCATCACTTGGATCGGCACCTTCGAGATTTGTCGCGCGTTTCGGTTCGAGCCTTGGGTCACCGGTCGTTTTGAGACAGCGGCGTATGCGGCCGGAATCTTCGTCACGATCTTCTGGGCATTGAACGCTACGGCGATGTGGATCCTTGCCCGGCCTCATCGACCTGTCGTGACTGCGTATGCCGCGCTGTTGAATCTCGTCGTCGCACTCAAGCTGTTGACGGTCGACACGGCGCTCTATGCGTCATCGGGGCGTTGGGAAGGCTTATCCGGGATTTGCACTAATCGGACTTTTTTGGGCGGCTTGGTGGTAGTGGCCGCAACTTTCTACGGCGTGCTTCGATTGCGTCGCCTCGTGCGCGACAAGACACTTCTGAAGCTTCCGCCAGGTTTGATTGAGGGTTGGATTATCTTGACGGTTGTTTTGGCGGTCTGGCTTCCGAGCTTTGAGATCATCCGTGTGTTTCACGTCGAGCCCGTACGAATGCGGTTTGATGATCCCGTGCTCGCGATGCACGTTTTTCTCTCGGTGACCTGGAGCATAATGGCCAGTGGTTGCCTGGCATTGGGGTTCGCACGTCGCATCGCTGTCCTGCGCTATGCCGCGCTCATGTTGTTTCTGATAACGGTCGTCAAGGTGTTCGTGTTCGATCTGTCACGGCTCGATACGATCTACCGTATCGTCTCTTTCCTCGTCTTGGGAGTGATGCTGCTCGGCGCTTCGGTTTTGTACCAGCGGCTCTCGTCACGCGTTGAGATTCAGCAGTGACAAGCGCCACCGGTGAAAGACGGCTACTCAAGATGTCGCTTGCGCACCAATTTCATCTTCTTGGGAGATCAAGGCGCTAGGCGTTTGAGAAAGAAACGAGATCGCCGATGCGGACCGTGCCGGGGGTTTTTACCTGGCCGAATACGCCGCCGCGGCCGTTTGGTTTCAGCGTCTCGCGCAGACCTTGGTGCTGGTCGTCCATGAGCTGGCAGGGCTTGCTCTCGCCGTGGACATAGACCTCAACCTCGCCGATTGAAATGGTCTTGCCGATCGTCCTGGCAAGATCGACCCCCGCGACCAGGAAGTTGGCCCGGCGCATGTGCCAAGACAGATCTACGCCCAGCTCCCGGCAGACATCGGCCCACGCCTCGGCCGCCAGCAGCGTGACCTCGCGCTTGCCGTGGTTGCGGTTTTCCAGGTCGAGTCCGCGATGGGCCAGGACGTTGCACTCGTCGGCCTGTTGCATGGCGCCGCCGTCCGTCGGTCGCCAGGCGATGGCCCGGATGATTCCGGTTGCATCTCGATGTTCGATCTCGCTCATCGACGGGGTCCGTGTCTAGACGGTTGACGGATCCATCCGCAGGGCGATCAGCCCGATTCCCACCAGAACCAAGGCGACGCCGAGCCATTGGTCCCAGGCGAGCCGTTCGCGAAGGGCCGGGTGAAAGTAGGCGGTGACGGCGATCACGGCGAAGCCGCCGCCGACCATGATCGGGTAGGCGATGCTGATTTTCAGGGCCTTGCTCTGCAGGGCGTACATGTACAGCGCGGCGTTGAGTGCGAAGCAGGTCAGGCCGATCACAAGCGGCACGCTCGTTACGATGGTCTTGACCGCACCGGCCACGCCGTCTTTCAGCACGCCACCCGACGAGGCGACGGTCTGCATCCCGATTTTCATGAGAAGATTGGCCACGGCGTTGAGCAGCAACGCGGCGACAAGAGCGATTCCGTATGGCATAGCCGGCTCCCTTACCGAAGTGCCGAGAAGGGATTCTCGGCCCAGCACTCCTAAAATTACGAATTACCAGTTACGAACTACACGGCCGTCAGCCGTAACTCGTAATTCAACGTACCCTGGGTCACGTTGTCGAGCGTTGTTACCAAACGAGCGGCCGAAGGGCAAGCACGGACGAACATCGCGTGTGGCTCATCCCCCGGAAAGTCGCACTCGTTTGATGTCGTGCCTGCGAATGCGAAGCGAGATCGTCTCGATGACGTAGGCAACCAGCCGTACGTGATAGTAGACCAGAAGTACGGGAAACGATCGAAGCGTCTGGCTCACGGTCTTCTGCTTTCGGAAGAGATCGTTGTAGGTCATCGCGGTCAGGGCGGCGAGGAAGAAAAAACCGGGCACGCAGCCGAGCGTGCGGCTCCAGAGCACCAGCGGCAGCGACAGATAGGCGAGCAGGAAAGGAAGCATGTCGAGGCGGGGACGGAGATGGAACTTGTAGACCAGCCGAGCCGCGGATCGGCCACCGCGAAATGCCTGCCTGAAGAAGGATCGGGCGGTGTAGTAGTGCTCGTGCAACACGACGGCGTCGCGCGTTACGCGAACTTCATGGCCCGCCGCCCGAAGCCGCAGGAACAGTCCCTCTTCATCCCCTCGACCGGATGCGGTCACGTCCGGGCGACCGTCTCGGCGTGAGGCCGGAGTCGCCCGATCCTCGTCGAGTGCGTCCTGTCGCAAGAGATCGCGGCGTACACACATGTTGCCGCCCACCAGGCGATTGGCGAACACGCTGCCGGCGACGCGATGGGTTCCGCGAAGCGCGAGTTCGAAGATGTTGCGCGGTGGAGGATCCTCGACGAGACCCGTGACGGCGCCCACGCGATCAGACGCGAACGCGGCCACGAGCTTCTCGATCCAGTCCGGACGGGCAACGCAATCGCTGTCCTCGAACGCGATCAGCGTTCCACGAGAGGCGCGAATGCCGCGGTTGCGGCTGGGGTTGGCGCCGATGGAGCTTTCGTTTCTCAGGCACACCAAGCCTCCGTCGGGGAATTGCCGCAGGTAGCCTTCGAGCAAGGCGGGTGTCCCATCCGACGACCCGTCGTCGATCACAATGACTTCGAGATTCGGGTAGGTTTGCCGCAAGAGGGCGTCCAAACAACGGGCGATCTCGTCGCAGCGGTTGCACGTGGGAACGACGACCGAAACAAACGGCTTGGTGGAACTTTCCTGATGGGTATCATGATTCATCGACGGCATCATTATAGAGACCGGGAAAGTTCGTGCGACCGGATCGTCTCCAGCGCGAGACCGCGAGACGAGCGTTCGCCTCACCTCCTCGACAGGTCGAACCTCATCCGGTAACACAGTCGCGACGAGAGCGGACACCGACCCATGCGTGTAGCTGTATGCACCATAACCTACCGACGCCCCGATGGCCTGCGAAGGCTGCTGGATAGCCTGGACGCGCTGACGTTTCGCGATGATCCGCCCGAGCTCGAAATCGTCGTGGTGGACAACGATGCTCAGGGATCGGGCGGGTCGGTGTGCGACTCCTTTCGCCCGAGATCGAAGTGGCCGGTGCTCTATGAGATCGAACCGCGTAGAGGCATTCCGTTCGCCCGGAACAAAGCGGTTGCCCTGGTCGTAGACAGTGCGGAACTCATCGCGTTTATCGACGACGATGAGGAGGCAGAGCCAAACTGGCTTGATGAACTGTTGCGGGTTCAACGGGAAACCGAAGCCGACATCGTGACCGGCCCGGTGGCGGCGCACTTTGCCGAGCCCGTCCCGACGTGGATCAGGCGCGGTCGACTTTTCGGGTCGCGCCGCCACACGACCGGGGATCGACTCAAGGTCGCCTATACGGGAAACGTGCTGGTTGCGAGCGGGGTGTATCGCACGATGCCTATGTGCTTTGACGAGAAGTTCGACATGACCGGCGGCTCCGACTCCGAGTTTTTTCGCCGCGCGCATCGTGCGGGACATACGATCGTCTGGGCTGAATCGGCGTCGGTTCGTGAGTGGATTCCGCAGAGCCGGGCCTGCGCGTCGTGGCTCGTTCGGCGATCGTATAGGGCCGGTATCACGCTTTCTGTGATCGCCATGAACCAGGCACCGGGATGGAGAACGCGGCTTCTGTCGGTCGCCAAGGCGGGCGTGTGGTTCGTCATCGGCGTAAGCGTTTTACTGGCAGGGTTTGTGTCGGGGCGCGTGGTGATGGTCAAGGGCCTGCGATTCATGGCCTATGGCGTGGGGACTCTGGTTAGCCTGTTTGGAACCCGTTTCGAGGAATACCGCACCGTTCACGGTACGTGACGAGACGACGCGGCATGAGCCTACGGCAAAAATCCATCCAGGGTGTCTTTTGGTCGGCCGTCCAGAACTGGGGAGCGGGCCTGCTATCCGGTGCCGTCCTACTTGTACTCGCCCACCTCCTGCCGGCCGAGTCGTTCGGGCTTGTGGCGTTGGCCGCAGCGTTCATCAGCTTGCTGGAGATTCTGCTGCGCCAGGGGTTCGGGCTGGCGCTGGTGCAACGAGAGAAACTGGAGCCCCTTCACCTGACCACCGCGTTCTGGACCGGCATCGGCGTTGCGGTTGTCTTGACGACGGTCGGTGTAACCTGCGCCGGTCTTGTAGCGGCACTCTTCAACGAGCCCGAGCTTGCGCCGATCGTTCGCTGGTTTTCTCTGGGTATCTTGATCGTCGCGTTCGGCAACACACAACAGGCCATGCTGCGGCGTGAGTTGGCATTCAAGAGCCTCGCCGTGCGCTCCCTGGCGGCCTCCGTAGGGGGCGGCGTTGTGGGGATCGGCATGGCGCTTTCGGGCTGCGGCGTGTGGAGTCTGGTGGGGCAGCACCTGGCATCGGGGCTGATCGGAACGGTCGTGCTGTGGAGGTCGACCCCGTGGCGGCCGGGCCTGGCATTTTCGCTGACCCATCTGCGCGACCTGTGGGCCATCGGCATCTTTGCGATGGGTGTGAACCTGCTCAACTTTCTGGGGCAACGGATCGACACCTTTTTGGTCGGGTACTTTCTCGGGAGCGAAATGCTCGGGTATTACTTCCTTGCGTATCGGACACTGAGTGTACTGCTCAACGTTCTGGCTCAAACGGTATCGTCCGTAGCGCTCTCGACGTTTTCCCGCCTACAGCGCGACCTCGAGCAGATGCGCCGGGCCATGTACACCGCTACGCAAATGACGGGCTTGGTCGCGATTCCGATACTCTTGGGCCTGTCCTTAACGGCCGACGTGTTTGTGCCGGCACTCTTCGGAGAGAACTGGAAAGCGAGCGTTGACGTGCTGCGCGTCCTCGCTCTGTTCGGGATCGTTCAGGCGATGACGCATTTCAACGGACCGGTGATTCTCGCCTGCGGCAAGGCCTCGTGGCGGTTTGCGCTCGCCGCGTTCGAGGCGCTGGCCCAGGTGATCGCCATCTCGATCTCGGTACGGTGGGGGCTTACTGCGGTGGCGACGGCCTGTTTGATCCGCATCTGCGTCACATCGCCGGTGGCCGTGTGGGTCGTCTATAAGCTGATCCGCATCGACCCTGTCATCTACCTGCGACGATACCTGGCACCGCTGGGAGGTTCGCTGGTCATGGGCGGTGCGGTACTCGGCGTAAAGCATCTGATCGGCACTCGATGGGGTGATGCAGAGACCCTGGTCGTATGCGTTCTGGTCGGCGCCGGCGTTTACTCGCTGGTGATTTGGATCGGCGCACGAACCCTGGCGGTGCAGGCGTGGGAGTTTTTCCGGATCGCGGTCGCACCGGCACGGGGTAAGACGCCATGAGCAAGCCGGATTTCTTCACCGTCGGGGCGCGGAAGTGCGGCGGCCTCTAACGCCCCTCGTGAGAATCGGACGGTGGTTTCTGACACACCAGGCTGAACAACGGACGCCACGCGGGCACCAGCGAGCACACCGCTCGTTCAATCGCGTCGCGCACTTTCAGCGCGAACGAGGCGCGGACGTGCGGATTGAGGTATCGATAGATGACGAGTTCCGTAGGCAGGCCGATTTGCGTCAGGAAACCCGAGACTTCTCGCGCGGTGTACTCGCGCACGTGTCCCATGAAACCGAGAGTCTGAATTTTTTCATGCTCGTGGTACAAGTCCGGGCAGACGTGACAGCCGGCGTGGTGCCAAAGCAGTGTCCAGACTCCGACGAGACTGCGGTGGTTCGGCGTCGACAGGAACAATCGCCCGCCGGGTTTGAGCACGCGTTTCACCTCCGACATCGTGAAGATCAGGTCGATCCGCAGGTGCTCGAACACCTCGTTGAACAAGACGACATCGAACGAATCATCCGGAAAGGGGATGCGTTCCCGCTCGATATCGACCTTGCGTATGTCGAGCTGGTGCTCTTCGACCAGAGACGAGTAATCCTCCGGTGCCAGATCCAGCCCACGAACGTCATACCCCGCCCGTTTCAGCGTAAGGGTCAGAAAAAGCGGAGCGGAGCCGACTTCGAGAACCGACCTCGCCGAGCCGGCATATTGCCGGAGGAGTTCCACATCTTGAGCCAGGCGGTTGCGGTGGTTGTCGGCGTAGGCGCGAATCCAAGCCGCGGTGTTTTCGTTTTTCGGCAGCGAGCGTAAGACGCACGCTATGCTGTCGTCCAGGGATTGCAGCCGTTGCCTGCGTGACATGGTGCGGCGCCCGAGGTGACCTAGGGCATCTCGGAATTCGGTAAGGGCGTCGTGGCCAGAATCTCCACGCGGCGATTCGCCGTTCGGTTGGCGTCGGATGAATTGGCGACGCGTGGTCGATGCTCACCGCATCCCGCGGCGATCAGCCGGCCGGCGGACACGCCGTGGTCTTTGAGGAAACGGACGACGGCCAATGCCCGTTCGGTGCTGAGCTGATAGTTGTCCGTCCAACCGCTTTTCTTGATCGGTATGTTGTCGGTGTGACCGATGACAAGAATGTCCTTGCCGGCGTACTCGCCCTGGAGCGCGCTGACAACGGCGTCGAGGGTGCGGCGTGCGTCCTTGCGAATGACGCCCTTGCCGGGTGCGAACAGCACACCGCTTTCGATGGCGATCATGGCGCCACCGGGAACCGGCGTCCAACCGGGAGCCGCGTCCTGCGCGACTGGGCGAGCGTCAAGGTCGCCCTGCAAGGCGACGAGGTTAGCCTGCATCGCGGCCAGATCGAGCGCGGACTGATCGAGCTGTGACCCCAGTGCGTCGCGGTCTCTGGTCAACATGTCCAGATCGCTGCCCATCATGTTGAGCCGTTCGGTCAGATTGCGATTGACTTCCTGCAAGAGGGCAATCCGCTGCCCGTGCGGCTGAGCACAACCGCCACCCATCGCAATCAGCCCGGTAACCGCAACACATGTGAGACTTGGCCGTATCATTCGATTTCTCCTTGCCCTCTAATCACCGAGATTCTCCCAACACAGCTCATCCTGGCTCGCGGAGTATACGGCATGATCGGCGCCGCGACAATAATCGGTGATCCCGGAGCAGGCTTCGTTCCTTCTAATTCAGGCCCGCGGCTCCAAAACCGCCCGCCCCCAAGAGCATACGGCCGAGCTGCACCGCACGCTCGATAAACGGCCATTCGATGACCTGATTGTAGAAAACCACCATCGCAAGGAATGAAAGGCTCAGCCACGGCCCCAGAGGCAGGGCGCGGGTTCGCTTGATCGGCAGCGTCAGAACCCACCCCACCGTTGCCAGGAAACACGTCAGAAAGAATCCCAGAACGACAAGCGGCCAGCCCACCACGCAACCTGCGGCGGCCATCAAGTGAATGTCGCCGGTGCCGAAGGCCTCTTTGCCGAAAAGCAGGGTAAATCCGATACGAATCGCCCAGCCCAGCGCACCCGCGATGATGTATCCGCTGGCGGCCGTGGCGAATCCCATCAGCGGGTTCCAGTGACCTCGCAGGGGCGTGTGCAGGGCGTTGGCGATGTGGTCGGGCAGCTCACCGCCTCGTGCCATCATCCACCAGGCCGCGGCGCCGGCCAGGATGGCGGGCGACAACATCATCATCTCGGAGAGAACCGTAGCGCGGGCGCGCGGGCGCTCTTCTTCGATCACGTCCGCGATAAGCTGGTCCGAGGGTCGCGGGATGGAGCTCTCTGCGACGACGAGGATGGCGAAAACCACCAGCGCGAACAACGCCCGCCCGGTGTGGCGCAGGTCGGCCAAGCCCATTTCGTCAGCCAATAGCACGGCGAACGTCGCCAGTAAACATAAGACCGTTGCCCAGCCAGCGACACGCGATCGCGGCTCGAAGATGGCACGAAACGCAGCATCGGATTTGTCGAATTGTGTGTCGAGCTCATCCATCGGGGCGGGCTCCGGATCGTCCTCGGCCTCCGCGGAGGTGAGCGCGCGGCACACGTACCAGAGCCACACGGCGGCCAGCCCGATCAGCGCGAACAACGAGACCACGGCGGCCGTGTCGGTCGGGCGCACCCACTGCGCCGAATGTCTGGGCGTCCACAGCGTGTGGAGCACGAAGCCGACAATCGTCGCGACGTTCGTAAAGCGGATGTCGACCCAATAGTGTTCGAGGTCGATCGCGGACATGGACAGCAGGCAGGCGAACAACACGACGTGGGCGATGAGAATCGGCCAGTCGTACCCGAGCTGGTCGGTCAGGCCGAACTGCCCGTCGGCGAGCCCCGATCGAGCCTGGCCGATGAAGAACGCATCGAGCAGCATAAGCACGATGAGCGCCATCATGGCTTCGACGGCGACGTACCGGGTAGAGATAAAGGCACCGCAGCGTCGGCACTTGCCCTTGAGCAGCACGAAGCTGAGGATCGGAATGTTGTCGTACCAGTGAATCGGGCGTTTGCAGTGGGGACAGAAGGACCAGACCGGACGGCGTAGCGACCGATTGCGCGGGATGCGATAGATGACGGCGTTGAGGAAGCTGCCGATGCATAGCCCCAGCGCGGTCCAAAAAGCCAGCCACCACGCAGCGGCCAGTATCATTCCCGCATCTACGTTCATGGGCGAAACCGAAGCGACAAGCGCAAGCGTTGTGCTCATGTAGCGGTCGAAGCCGGGCCGCACCCGCGAAATCGCGGCATGACAACGCTACAAGAAATCCCAAACCACGTTAGAGTCGGCTGTGTGTTCCGTCGCACCAGGGCAGGGACTCGCTATGGTGGCACTGGCAGACGGCTTTTTTTCCGGCGTCGGCGACCTCGACGACGATCGGATGGAGGCCGGTGCCCTCGCGACTGTGGGTTCCGTCACAATAGGGCAGATTCTGGGACAGCCCGCACTGACAGTACGCCTTCTTGCCCGGCGTCTCGTCCACGACGATCGGGCTTTTCCCATGTTTCGGCTCGGTCATGGCATCTCCTTATGCGTGGGAATCGTGCTTGGTTTCGATTGAGCGTCAAAGCGAACGTCCGATTAGCAGGCTCGCCGCGCCGCGCCGCCGGAGGCCCGGCCAGCGCCATGTTCCACAAATCTCGCAAACACGCAATCATCCCGCGTCGCGGCCCGTCCCCGAGATTTCGGTTCAGGCACGTGGCGATGGAAGCTCGGTTTGCAACAGGATGATAGGGAAGATCAAATCACGGGCGGCAAGAGGATTCCGACGGAACAAACCACTCACAAGCTTCGGGGAGCCAACGCGATCGCCGTCATCGTCCGCGCCGCGGTGACCCGTGCCACCGACTAGACCGTCTGGCGGGCACTCGTCGCAGCGCGTAGCTCTTCGACGCGGTGCGTTTTTTCCCAGGTAAACGCATCGCCGGAGCGGCCGAAGTGACCGTGTCGCGCCGTTTCGAAAAAGATCGGCCTGCGGAGATCAAGGTAGTCAATGATCTCGGCCGGCTTGAGCGGGAACAGGGCACGCACCGCGCGCTCCAACTCGGCCGCGGGAACCTCCGACGAACCGAACGTGTCGATACAAACGCTGACCGGCTCCGCGACTCCGATGGCATACGCCAGTTGAAGCTCGCACTGGTCGGCGAGTCCGGCGGCCACGATGTTCTTGGTGATGTGCCGGGCCATGTAGGTCGCGGAGCGATCGACCTTGCTGGGATCCTTGCCGGAAAACGCCCCACCGCCGTGGCGCCCGCGTCCGCCATAGGTGTCGACGATGATCTTTCGGCCGGTCAGACCGCTGTCCCCGTGCGGGCCGCCGATGAGAAACCGCCCGGTCGGATTGATGTGAACGATGATGTCGTTCGAGGCGAACTGCGGACACTCGCGATCGATCACCGGTCGAACGATCTCTTCGAGAACGCACCGCTGGGCCTCTGCGCTGGTTTGCCCGGTCTTCGGGTCAAGCGCCTCCTCGGTGTGCTGCGTCGAAATCACGATCGTGTGGAGCGCCGCCGGCGCGCCGTTCTCATAGCGAACGGTGACCTGGGATTTCGAGTCGGGGCGAAGCCAACCGATGCTTCCGGAGTCGCGAGCCTCAGCCAGCTCTTCGACCAGGCGATGGGCGAGCTGGATCGGAAGCGGCATGAGCGACTTGGTCTCATTGCAGGCGAATCCGAACATCAGCCCCTGATCGCCGGCACCCTGTTCAGCGTGTAGCCCCTGTCCGCTGGTTACGCCCTGGCTGATATCGGCGGACTGCGCATGCAGCGCGCGGAGGACGGCACAGCTCCGGAAATCGAAGCCCATCGCCGCGTCGGTGTAGCCGATCTTGCGAATGGTGTCGCGCACGGTTTCCTCGGCGCGACCGAGGGCGTCGCACGCACCTTGCGTATGTACGGTAACCTCGCCGGCCACCACGACCAGACCGGTCGTCACCAAGGTCTCGATGGCCGCCCGCGCGTCCGGATCGTGTTCGAGCAGGCTGTCGAGCAGCGCATCGGAAATCTGATCCGCGACTTTGTCGGGATGCCCCATCGAGACCGATTCGGATGTAAACAGGTGGCCGGACGCCATGGCAGAACTTGGCACCGCACTCCTCCTTCAAGTATCAGGGTCACTTAATTCAGGCCTTTGCCGTACGACATGCTAGGCTAATGGCCTATCGGTCGCAAGTTGGAACGTGGTTAGACCCCAACCGTTATTCCGTCCAAGGGGGCACTGCGCGGCGAGGGGTTTCCGGAAG
>JADFRH010000047.1 GCA_022561415.1 Planctomycetota bacterium | reverse complement strand
TTACTCCGAAGGGGTTCTTCACGCCCTTCAGGATGATGCCGTGGAGCGTTGCCGATAAAGAGAACTATTACGACCCGTGGTACTGGAGACCCCTGCGTTTTGCGCGGCTTATACCGATACGCCGCAACAAAGAGGGAGAAAGAAGCGACAGCACGGCATTGCGAAAAATGCTCCGCGTCATACAACAAAGACAGAACCTGATGGTTTTCCCCGAGGGAACACGAACCGCCAAAACCACCCGTCGCCACAGGATATCCGGCGGGAGAGCGCTCGGATATTTCCGTCCGGGAATTGAGTTCCTGATGCGGCATGCGGCGTCGGAATTCCTGCCAGTATGGATTGAGGGCACAGATAAGATCATGCCGGTCGGATCCTTACTACCCCGCTTGTGGAAGTCCCGAATTACTATCGTGGTGGGAGAGCCATTCACGTACAATAAGGATGATCTGCCGAAGGATGCAAACGACCGGAGATACTTGCTGGAAAAAAGGCTTCTTGATCTTGCCGAAACAATACGCCCCTAGCAATTGCCAGGGGTTTTTCTTGTGCTCGTCGGTGCCGTGTTCGGAATCGTCTTTTACTCTGGTGGGATTTCAGGGTTCGACCCCTCGGATCAGGGGCTCAAGGCCAGGGCAGCTCTAGCGCCCGGCATGTCCTTCTCGCAGGCGTGCGATCTCACGGGCGACCCCAAGAAGTTCCGCATCATAAACCGCAAGGTTGAGAGAATTCGCGGCGAAGAGATCGTTTTCTTCGTTCCGTCGCCGCGGGTCAAGTGTTCACGCGAGCGCATCAACGAACGCCTGGCGGAGGGTAGCCTCCCGTACGGATTTGTTTGCACGTTCACGTACTCCGCCTCGGTGGCCTTTACGGTCGAGTACGACAAGACCGGGGCAGTCGTCGCGGTCACCGACGCGGTGACTCAGAACAGCATTTTCGATATGTAGTTTGCCTCGGAAAACGATTCGTTCCGGTGTGAATCGAAACCGGCGTGCTCGGGACGCGCTCCGCATCCCAAGCCCTGGATCGCGCTACGCGTTCAAGTTGGAGATGACGCACCACGGAGTCTTGAATCATGTTCACGGTCTTCGCATTCGGAAAAATCGCCGGCATCCCGCTCGCGATGCTATTCTTTGGGATGATACTTCTTCCCGACGCTATGTACTTCCTGGTTGTCGGTTGCGTGACCATGCTGGTCGGCTTGGTGATGTTGTTCTTTTCTCCCCCGTCGGCGCTCGTTCTGCTTCCTGTCGGTGCCCTCATCATCGCTTTCGGAGTTCGAACGCAAAGACGCATCGAGCGCGACCTTCAAGAAGAAGCGGAACAAACCTCGCGAAATGTTGCCCGAACGAATGATTTTTATCTCCCACGCAACGACTAAGCCCGATGATGATCGCGCCTTAAGTGAACCGCACACCATGCGGTCCAGCGTCATATCCCCTGCCGCAACGGCCCGAATCTTTGACCGATCTCATGCACCGCCAGTAACATCGGTATCGAGTGGCACGGAAAGTGCCAACAAAAAGACGGGGAGCGTTAGCCAACTGGAGATGACAGAATGCCCAACACCAAGACGCCCGACTTCTACAACGTTGAATCGCTGCTGACCGACGACGAGCGGCAGATTCGTGATGCCGTGGCTCGGTTTGTGGACGACCGCGTACTGCCCATCATCGCCGATTGCTTCGAGCACGAACGCTTCCCCGACGAGCTCGTGCCGGAGATGGCCGAGCTGGGCCTGTTCGGACCCACCTTCGAGGGTTACGGCTGTGCGGGCGTGAGCAACGTCGCCTACGGGCTCATCATGCAGGAGCTCGAGCGCGGCGACAGCGGCATCCGCAGCTTCGCCTCGGTCCAGAGCAGTCTGTGCATGTACCCCATCCATGCGTTTGGTTCCGATGAGCAAAAAGAGCGTTGGCTGCCGGCCATGGCGGCGGGAAAGTCGATTGGCTGTTTCGGCCTGACCGAACCCGACGGCGGCAGCGACCCCGGCATGATGAAAACCGTTGCCAAGAAAGACGGCGACGACTGGGTACTGAGCGGCGCGAAGATGTGGATCACCAGCGGTTCGGTCGCCGACGTGGCCGTCGTCTGGGCCGGCACCGACGAGGGACTCCGCGGATTCCTCGTCGAAAAGGGCACGCCCGGCTACACCACGCGCGACATCCCCCACAAGATGTCGCTTCGCGCGTCGGTCACCAGCGAACTGTTCTTCGACAACTGCCGTCTGCCCGCGGCCAACCAGTTGCCCGGCGCCAAGGGTCTTTCCGCTCCACTGAGTTGTCTGACGCAGGCGCGTTTCGGCATCGCCTGGGGCGCGATCGGGGCGGCGACGGCGTGCTACACCGAGGCGCTTCAGTTCTGCCGGGAACGCAACCTCTTCGGCTCGCCGCTCTCCCACAAACAACACATGCAGATTCGCCTGGCCGAGATGCTCCGGCAAATCACCTCTGCGCAGCTTTTTGCCATCCAGCTCGGCCGGCTCAAAGACCAAGGCGACGTGCATCACACGCAGGTCTCACTGGCCAAGTGGAACAACGTGCGCATGGCCCTCGACGTTGCGCGAGAGGCACGAGACATCCTCGGCGCAGGCGGCATCAGCGTCGAGTGCAGTCCCATCCGCCACGCCCTCAATCTCGAAAGCGTCATCACCTACGAAGGCACCGAGACGATCCACCAACTGGTCGTCGCCCGCGAAATCACCGGCGTCGCGGCGTTCTGAATCGCCGTGCGCGATGTAGCGTCCGGGCCCCGCACCGGACGTCTTCCTTGCCGGGCTTGACAGTTTACGGCCGGCACGGAGACGGACCGCCACGCGCTAGACACGTGCCTCCCCGCGAGGGAGAGAGTGTAATCACGGCGCCCGCCATTGACGCCGCAGGTGCGCACGGGTAGCGATGCGGCCTCCATGGCGGAAAAGCCTCCCGACATCACGACCGGCCCTCACGCGGAGACCGACCTCGAAGCGCAGCAACAGCGCCGGGCCGAGGTGCGTCAGGTCATCGCCATGGCCATCCCCATGGTCATCACCATGAGCTCGCGCGCCGTCATGGACGTGGTCGACTACATGATGGTCACCTGGCTGCACGTCGACGAAGCCCAGGCCGCGATCCTTCCCGCCCAGATCGTCATGTGGTCCTATATCATTCTGGGGCTCGGCATCGCCTCGATGGTCAACACGTTTGCCTCCCAAGCGCTGGGGCGAAAAGAGTTCCGCCAGTCCAGCGCTTACGCCTGGCAGATCATCTACATCGCCGCGGTATTCGGCGTGATCGGCTTGGCCGCCAGGCCTTGGCTTCCCGCGCTCATCGCGCTGTTTGGACATGACCCCACCGTCCAGTCTCTTGAACTCGCCTACACGAACGTCGCCCTGCTGACGGTCGCCCCGACCATCATCGCCTACGGCTTCGGTTGGTTCTTCGTCGGCATCCATCGCCCCTGGGTGACGATGTGGTCGGCCATCGAGGCCAATGCCGTCAATGTCGTGGTCAGCTACATTCTGATCTTCGGGCACTTCGGCATCGAGCCAATGGGCATCGCCGGCGCCGCCTGGGGAACGCTGGCGGCCGTGAGCTACCGCGCCATCCGCCTGATCGTCACGCTGCTAACGCCGAAGCTCGCAGCAACGTACGGATCACGAACATCCTGGCGACCATCGTGGCGGTGCATGCGCGACCTTATCCGCGTTGGCTTGCCCTTTGGTGTGCAGATGCTCTCCGAGGTCATCGTCTGGGCGATCTTCGTGAACGTGCTGATCGGCTCGATGTTCTCGACCGCGCACCTCATCGCCACCAGCACGGCCTGGCAGTACATGCGGATCGCGTTCCTGCCGACCTACGGCGTCGGGCAAGCCCTGACCGCGCTGGTCGGAAAGTCAATCGGTGCCGGCCAGCCCCAGCGCGCGATTCGGGAAACGCGCGTCGTCGTGCTGATTATCCTCGCGTACATGGGCACGCTGTCGCTCATCTACGGGCTGTTCGGCTCCACGCTCGTCGGTTGGTTCAACAACGACCCCGAGGTGATGGCCATTGGCCGTCAGGTCATGATCTGCGCGGCGTTCTTTCTGATGTTCGACGCACTCGGTATCACCTACAGTTCGGCCCTGCGCGGCGCGGGCGAGACGTTTGTACCGTCCGTGTTCTCGATCGTGAGCCACTGGATCATCATTGTCGGCGCGGGCTGGTACGTGGCGGTGAAGTTCGCACATTGGGGCAGCCTCGGCCCCTGGCTCGCCGCCTCGGGTCTGATCACCCTCAACGGCCTGTTCCTCTGGTGGCGCTGGCACTGCCGGGCATGGATGAAGATCAGGCTGATAGCGGCTTCGTCCGAGCTCCACGTGGACGCTCCCCGCGATCGCTCGGCCTAGGCACACCCCGCACTTTACGCATAATACCGGCACGTCATGGCCCCATCACCGTTACAACTTGCCGTGCTGATCTCCGGCGGCGGTCGCACGCTCGTTAACATCGAGGAGCGGATCCGCGCCGGTTCGCTCAACGCCAACGTGCGCGTTGTCGTCTGTTCGCGCGGCGACGTGAAAGGCGTTGCGCGGGCCAACGAACTCGGTCTACCCACGATCGTATTGGAAAAGCGAGCCCTGTCGGCCGAGGCGTTTCAAGACGGCATCACCGAGGCCGTCGATTCTTGCGACCTCGTTTGCATGGCCGGATTCCTTTCGATGTGGCGCATTCCCGACAAATGGCTCGGCCGGGTCATCAACATCCACCCCGCCCTGCTACCGGGCTTCGGCGGACCCGGCATGTACGGCGATCGCGTCCACCGGGCCGTTCTCGCGGCCGGCAAGACCGAAACCGGCTGCACCGTCCACTTCTGCGATAACGAGTACGACCACGGGCCCATCATTCTTCAGCGCAAGGTGCCCGTTGAACCGGGCGACACGCCCGACACCCTCGCCGCCCGCGTGTTCGAGCAGGAGTGCATCGCCTATCCGGAAGCGATTCAGCTCTTCACCGAGCATCGCATCAGCCTCAACGGCTCGCACGTTAACATCAGCCCCCGCCCTTGAGCGATGGAGCGTTCGCGGTAACAATCCGCCCCTTGTGCTGAATTCACCGGCACAGAGACCGGTGCTACTGCCCTGTAAGTGCGTGATCGAAACACGGTCCCTCCGGATCATCGCGAATGGACATTGACATCGCCGGCGCGATGAGCGCCTTTTCGGGCTACGTCTGGAGCACCCCCACCGCCATCCTGCTGACCGGTGCCGGGCTGCTCTTCACGCTAATGATCTTTGGCGTGCAGTTCAAAGCGCTCACGCACGGCCTCGCCGTCATCCGCGGCAAGTACGACGACCCCAGCCACAAGGGCAACATCTCCCACTTCCAGGCACTCTGCGCGGCGCTCTCCGGCACGATCGGACTGGGCAACATCTCCGGCGTGGCCGTCGCCATCGCCTCGGGCGGACCCGGCGCGGTCTTTTGGATGTGGGTGGTCGGCTTTCTAGGCATGGCCACCAAATTCATGACCTGCACCCTGTCGGTTATGTACCGCCACGTCGACAGCACCGGCACCTATCGCGGCGGACCCATGTACTACATCGAGCTGGGTCTCGCCCAGACGGGTTCCAAACTGAAGCGCGGCGCAGCCAAGGGGCTCGCCGTTGTCTTCGCGATTCTCGGCGTCTGCGGCTGCATCGGTGCCGGTACCATGTTCCAATCCAACCAAGCGGCCAAGACCTTCGTCAACCTCGCCAAGAAGGTCGCCCCCGGCGGCGTCTCGGAGGGCTCGCAGTTTCTGATTCAGATGATCGTCGGCGCCGTTCTCTTCGCCGGCGTGGGGCTGGTCATCATCGGCGGCATCAAGCGCATCGGTCGTGTGGCCGGGCGACTCGTGCCGGCAATGTGCGTAATTTATTCGATGGGTGCGATGTGGATCATCATCCACAACATCAGCGCAGTGCCCGGCGTGTTTGCGTCGATCTTTGAGAGCGCCTTCTCGCCGGCAGCCGGTACCGGCGCGTTCTACGGCGTAGCCGTCAAGACGGCCATCATTCAGGGCGTACGCCGCGCGTGCTTCTCCAACGAAGCCGGCATGGGCACCGCGCCGATCGCACACGCCACCGCCAAGACCGACGAGCCCGTCCGCGAGGGAATCGTAGCCGCGCTCGGCCCGTTCCTGGACACGCTCGTCATATGCACCATGACGGCTATGGTCATCCTGACGACCAACACGCACCGACGCCACGCCGTCGGCTCGATCGTCGGCGTGAGCGAAATCCGAGAGATCGATTCCCAAGACACTCAACAAGTCGCGCTCGGTATTCCGTTAACGCTCACCGATGTTTCAGCGGCCGTGCTCGGCGAGTCGCTGTTTGTCCACAAGGCACCCGCCGTCGAAGGCGGCATCGGCGACCGACTCCACCTGACCGTTAGCGCGGTGGACGGTGAGACCATCACGGCCACCATCACCTACCACGCCACGTCCGCGGGGCGCGAAGCGGCCGACGCCGACGCCATTCTGCTCACCACCGGCACCGACGTCTACCTCTTCCGCGACGGCGTGGAACTCACAGCCTACGCCTTCGACAGCGTCCTGGCCGGCTTCGGAACCTATTTCATCCCGCTGGCCGCCCTGCTCTTTGCGTTTTCCACGATGATAACCTGGGGGTTCTACGGCGAGACATGTACGGAATATCTGTTCGGCGAACGGGCGGTCTTGCCCTTCAAGATTGCGTTCGTGCTGATGATCCTGGTCGGCACGGCCTCAATGAAACTGCAGCCGGTGCTCGATTGGGCAGACGGCATGCTTGGCCTTATGATGGTGCCGAACATGATCGGGACGCTGTTTCTGGCGCCCCGCGTGGTTCGGGCGTCGCGCGAGTACTTCGCCAAGCTCAAGGCCGGAGAATTCAAGACATACAGGAGCTAGAACACCCTGAGCCGCAGGCTTCAGCCTGCGCGGCGAATCAATCGCCGAACAAGATTCGTACATGACCGCGTGACCGCGCGGGCTGAAGCCCGCGGCTCGGAGGGTTCGGGAGTTGGTTCGGAAATCGTGCGGGATCGGACGAGATCTCAAAGCGGAGTGAATGACGGCATGGGCAAACCGAGAGAGCAATGGGGCACGAGGCTCGGCGTGATCCTGGCCGTCGCCGGGTCGGCCGTCGGACTGGGAAACTTCCTCAGATTCCCCGGTCAAGCGGCCGCCAACGGCGGCGGCACGTTCATGATCCCTTACTTCTGTGCGCTGATCTTCCTCGGCATTCCGATCTGCTGGGCCGAGTGGATCATGGGTCGCTACGGCGGGCAAAAGGGCTACAACTCCTGCCCGGCCATCTTCGGTATCCTCGGCCGACGCAAGGGATGGCGATTCATCGGCGTGTTCGGGCTGATCATCCCGATCGCCGTGTACATGTACTACGTATTGATTGAGGCGTGGTGCCTCGGTTACGCGTGGTCCTACTTAACCGGTTCCATGAGCCTCGGTACCGACCCATCGCAGTACGCGGCCGAAAGCTCATCGTTCTTTGCCAATTTCACCGGAGCCGGGGCTGATGGGGCGCTGTTTTCCGGCGGCAATCAACCGCTGCTGGTCTTCTGGATCCTCACATTTTCGCTCAATTTCATCTTGATCTTTCGAGGGCTCTCGAAAGGGATCGAGGCGTTTTGCATTCGTGCCATGCCGGTCATGGCGCTGTGTGCCGTCCTCGTATTGATTCGCGTCTTGACCCTGGGCACGCCGGATGAGACCAAGCCCGACCAAAACGTCATCAACGGGCTCGGATTCATGTGGAATCCGCAGGTGGCGGAAGGGGAAAAGTGGTACACGTCGCTCTTCAACCCGCAGACATGGCTCGCGGCGGCCGGGCAGATTTTCTTCAGCCTCTCCGTCGGGTTCGGCATCATCGTCAACTACGCCAGCTACCTCAAGAAAGACGATGACGTGGTCCTGTCCGGCCTGACGGCCGCTTCGACGAACGAGTTCTTTGAGGTGTGCCTCGGCGGAATGATTACGCTTCCGGCCGCGTTCATCTTTCTCGGAGCGGTGGGCACGGTCGCGGCGGCGGCCGGGGGAACGTTCGGGCTCGGGTTCAACACACTGCCGGTCGTCTTCATGTACATGCCGCTCGGCAATTTCTTCGGCTTCTTGTGGTTCTTCATGCTTTTCCTGGCCGCGGTCACCAGTTCACTTTCGATGCTCCAGCCGGGGATCGCATTCCTCGAAGAGGGGCTTGGTATCGGGCGACGTGCCTCGGTCACGATTCTCGGCCTGATCACCGCGATGGGCTCCTGCTTCATCATCTACTTCAGCAAGAACGGCGTGGCGTTGAACACGGTCGATTTCTGGGTGGGCACGGCGCTGATCTTCGTGCTCGCCATGGTCGAGGTCGTCCTGTTTGCCTGGGTCTTCGGCGCGGGCAAGGGCTTCACCGAAGGGCAGCGCGGTGCTGAGCTGAAGCTACCCAGAGTGTGGAAGTTCATCATTCAGTGGATTTCGCCGCCCTATCTGCTGATCGTCTTCGTGATGTGGTGCTGGCAAAACCTGCCCGGTCAAATTGATGGGCTTAAGAAAGACAACGTAGCCATGATGTCGGTCATGATGATCGGCCTCATCATGGTCTTCCTGCTCATCATGATTTATCTCGCGTCGAGCCGCTGGGGCGCGATCAACGACCAGGAAAACGGCGCGACACAAGCGGAGGGTTCGGCATGACAACCGGCGGTTGGATATTCATGATCGGTTCGCTTAGCTCGGTCACTTCTCTGCTTGTGTTCTGCTTCTATCGCGTGCTGAGAAAGCCCTCGTCCACCGATCCCATGCACGCGCCGCTCGACATCGACACGCACGACGCGGACACCTAAGGCGCGGGCCGGATTGGTGGGTCGGTTCGATGAACTACCCTGTGGATATGAGGCTTCGAACGCCCCACGGTGCGCCATCCGGTCGAGGGTGGCATGGTCAAGCCCCGGTACTCCGGGGCGCCGCCATGCGTTCCGAAAGGCCAGCGACTGTCGTCCGTCCTTCGTCCCAAAGACACGTCGACACTACAGTAACATGGCGGCGCTTCGCTTGGCCATGCCATCCATCATGGAGCCCTACGGCGCGGCCTTCGCCCGCAGTACCGCGTAGCTATTCTCGCCACCGTCACCCGCTTCGACCGGATAGTCGAGCGACGACCAGCCGGGTTGCAAACTCTTGCCGCCGAATCCCCCCAGCAGGTTGGACATGCCCGTGTAGCCTGCCCGCAGCAACTCGCGCTGAGCCCGCTTGGATCGACCACCGGATTGGCAGGCAACGATGACCTTCGCGTCCTTCGCCAACGTCGCCTGAACGATCTTGAGAAAATCCCCGTTGGGGCCGCGTTCCCCGGACGCGCCTACAGAGATGTATGGAATGTTGATTGACCTCGGAACATGCCCGGCCGAGAACTCCGCCACCGTGCGCACGTCGAGATAGACGTACCCGTCATTCGCATCGAGAAACGCCTTGGCTTCCTGCGGCGTGATATCCGCCTTGACCGCTGTTTCGGTGCTCACCTCGCCTCGCGGTGCGTCAGTCGGCGCGGCCCCCTTCTCACACGCGGCGATCAACGAAAGCAGAATACAAGTCGGCAGAAAAACGCTCATCGCGCGTCGACGGATGTATGGCATTACACAATCTTTCTCGCTTTTCATGTCACGCTTCCAATAACTCGTGGACCGTTTGTTCCAGCCGCCTCGTTCCGCCGAACTTCATACCCAGCGCGCGAACCTTCGACGTATCAATCTGATGCTTGGGCACTTTGCCAACTTGCTCAATCATGCAAGCACTTCCGGTTATTTCCTTGGCGATCTCGGCTACGGTTTGCTCGGCGATGTACCTATCGTAGCAGTTGTACGCCTGACCGGCCGTTCCTTCCGCCGTCAACAGAATGCCCACGGCCTTGGCCACAGGGCTCTCGGAGCTAAGTAGACGCAAGCCGGTGCTTTCCATGCCGCCTGCTTTCAGGATGGTGTTCAGCGCATCCTTATCTATCGGATTGGCCGCTACGATGGCCTCAGCTCGCGCCAGATGCTCCGCCAGGAGCTTCCGCTCGGTATCGTCCGAGACGGTGGCGTCGAGCCCGTAGCGCTGGTGAACATCCTTCCGCACGCCCTCGTTGGCCGTGAGTAGCTTCTCGGGATCGCTGTGCAGGAGCCGCTCGCTATCCGGGATGTCGGCCAGCATCATGTTGAAGCCCGGTTGGGCCGGGGGCTGAGGCACTGGCAACTGCCAAATCCATAGTTGGGCCCAGACTAATCTCAAAGGATATTCACCAGGCAACTCCCGGGTGTTGGCATCGAAGGCCAGCAAATCTCCATCGGATAGAATGTAAATCTGATCGTTTCCGACTACCGGTGGAGTGACCAATACACTCCCGGTACGGATTCGCAGTCTCTTGTCACCGGTCCGCGCATTTTGAACGAATATGCCGCCGGCGGAAGAACCCGCCACAATCTTGCCCCGATATACAGCTGGGGCCTGCATCGCCGATGAACCCGTGTCCAGCTTCCAGATTTCCCGTCCCGATTCTGCATCCAGAGCGTAGACCTGACCGTTCTGAGAACCAGAGTAAACAATCCCGCCGTCAACTACCGCCGACCCTAAAAGCGGACTATCGGCTTTAAATTCCCATTCGACGGACCCTGTTTCCAAGTCCAATGCCAGGACACGTTTGTCGAGCAACGGAAGGTAAAGTTTGTCCCCGGCCACCGCCGGGGTGCCGTGCACCGGCCCGGTGGTAGGGATCTCCCACAAGGTCTCTTCGAGACCTACATCGATGGCTGTGACCTTGAAATCGCCGCCTATGTAGAGGACCCCGTTCACGATGGCAGGGGATGAGCGAGTCGCCGCACCCAGATCCAAGGACCGCACAAGTGTGCCCTTGACCACATAAGAGGAATTTGCGATATAGCTTGACCCATTGGGGTTGGCGCCTCGCATTGACCAGTTTTCGGACGAGGATGCCGACGTAAGGTCGGAGGAGGGGTTTTTAAACAGCG
>JADFRH010000046.1 GCA_022561415.1 Planctomycetota bacterium | reverse complement strand
CCACGGATTGCGGACGGAGGTCGTCGACATGATTCGTACGATTCCACGTTCCGCGCCGATGATGTCGGTACTGCGGACGGGAGTCTCCATGGCGAGTCATTTCGATCCCGCGCCCGGGCAATCGGTGGAGGAGCTTCGCCGTCGATCGGTATGGTTGCTTGCCGTTGCGTCCGACGTTGTGGCTGCTCGCTACCGTCTGGTGAACGGCAAGGAGCCGGTGGAGCCCAAGCCCGGCCTGTCTCACGCCGCACAGATGCTCTATATGTTCCACGGTACCGATCCGGACGAACTATCGACGAAGATCCTCGATCTGACGTTGGTGCTCTACGCGGAGCATGATTTCAATGCCAGCACGTTCACCAATCGCGTGATCGCCTCCACCGGATCGGACATGACCTCGGCGATCGTGGGCGCGATCGGAGCGTTGAAAGGGCCGCTGCACGGTGGGGCGAACGAGCGTGCGATCGAGTTGATTCTTCAGTTCAAATCGCCACAAGAGGCGGGTAAGTGGGTCCGCGAAGCGCTCATTCGCAAAGAGCGGATCATGGGCTTTGGCCATCGTGTTTACAAGAACGGCGACCACCGCGCGAGAATTCTTGACGTCGAAGTGCGAAAGCTCGCGGTCGTCAAGGGCCGTGAGGATTTACTTGCGATCTACGATGCCATCATGGACCCGATCGTCAACAAAGAGCGACCGATCTACCCGAACGTCGATTACCCCTGCGGCCTGACGTATTACCTGATGGACCTGCCGCTCGATCTCTACACGCCGTTGTTCGTGTGCAGCCGCATCACGGGCTGGGCTGCCCACTACATCGAGCAGACCGGCAACAACCGGATCTATCGCCCGCTAAGCAACTACGTCGGCCCGGCCGAGCGCAAAGTTACCCGAATCGAAGAGCGATAGGGTCTGGGTGGCCCACCTCTTCAGAGGTGGGGGACGCGCGAATCCGGCATCCGTCCCCCATCCTTTTCCAAAGGAAAAGGATGGGGGATCCCAATGCTTTCAACTCTGCCGGGCTTCGCGTAGCGAGTATTCGTCGGAGCGGAGCAGCGCTCGGCGAAGTCGGTCGTGGTTGCTCTTGGAGCCCATGGCCACGATGTAGAACACGACGGCCGAGCCTTCCTCGAAGCAAGTACGCTTTCGGATACTAAGCCCGAGGTCCGCAATCATCTCGTACAGGCGATCGGGCGTGTCTTCGCTGTTCTCCGTGACGATGCGGTATTCCTGCACGTCGCGAAGATCGCCGATCCAGTTTTCGACCGCGTCGAAGACAATCAGCGCGACCAGGATAATCACCGTGCCCACGGTGGCAAAGCCGAGAAAGCCGTACCCGGCCGCCATGCCCACGGCCGCCACCGCCCAAATCGTCGCGGCCGTCGTGAGTCCGATGACGCTCGCCCGATCGCGCAGGATCGCACCGGCGCCGAGGAAGCCGATGCCGCTTACGATCTGGGCCGCAATGCGCGTGCTCTCGCCGTCGCGTCCCCCGGCCAGCTCGGAAACGATTGTGAACAGGCATGCGCCGACGCAGAGCAGAACGATCGTGCGAAAGCCTGCCGGCTTGTCGCGAACCTCGCGCTCCAGCCCGATCAGCCCGCCCAGCACGACGGCCACGCCAACCCGGATGGCGTGATCGCCCGCGGGAAGATAGGAATCAGCTAGCAACGAGATATCCACGGGTCACCTGTTATCACCTGACGCGGCGTTACCACTTTTCGCAGATGGTCTTGGCCTGCATGAACAGCGGGAGGTAATCACGGCCGCCCGCCTTCGAGTCGGTGCCGGACATGTTGAACCCGCCGAACGGCTGAACATCGACGAGCGCCCCGGTACACTTTCGATTGAGATAGAGATTGCCGACGTGGAACTCGTGCCGGGCGCGCTCGAGGCGCAGGCGATCGTTGGAATAGAGCGCCCCGGTCAACCCGTATTCCGTTCCGTTGGCCACCGCGAGCCCCTCGTCGAAATCCTTGACCTTGATGACCGCCAGCACCGGTCCGAAGATCTCCTCCTGGGCGATGCGGGCGTTCGCATCGACGTCGGCGATGATCGTCGGCGGCACGAAGTAGCCCTTGTCGGGGATCTTGCCGTCGGCCAGTACCGCTCGACCCTCACCCTTGCCGATTTTGATGTAGTCGTTGATCTTCTTGTGTGCGGATGAGTCAATCACGGCACCCATCGAGAGGTTTTCCTTGCCGGTTGTGTCGCCCACCGTCAGCTCGCGAGCTCGCGCCACAACACGTTCGAGCACGTCGTCGTAGATGTCCGCATGAACAATCAACCGGCTGCACGCCGAGCACTTTTGCCCCTGGAATCCAAACGCCGCGGCCACCGCGCCTTCAGCGACGGCGGCCACGTCGGCCGTCTCGTCCGCCACAATGCAGTTCTTGCCGCCCATTTCCAAGACCGTCCGCTTGAGCCAAATCTGCCCCTCTTGAACCTGTGCTGCCTTGGCGAATATGCCCGTGCCGACCTCACGCGAACCGGTGAACGAAATAAAGCGCGTTAGCGGGTGGCACACCAAGGCGTCGCCGACCGACCCGCCCGGACCGGGCAGGAAGTTCAGCACGTTCCTGGGCAGACCGGCCTCGTGCATGATCTCAACGAACTTCGCCGCCACCACCGGCGAGGTGCTGGCCGGCTTGAGCACGACCGTGTTGCCCGTCACCAGGGCGGCGGTCGTCATGCCCGCGGCGATCGCCAACGGAAAATTCCACGGCGGGATCACCACCCCGACACCCAGCGGCATGTACCGAACCTCGTTTTCCTCTCCATCGAACGGTGTTACCGAACGCGCGCCGCCCAGCCGCATCATCTCCCGGCCGTAGAAATCGAGGAAGTCGATCGCCTCGCACGCGTCGGCGTACGCTTCGATCCAGGCCTTGCTCTCCTCAAAACACATCCAGGCCGACAGCTCGTAGACGCGGCGGCGCATGATCGCTGCGGCCTTGATGAGAATGCGGGCTCGCGCGTCGGGCTCGAACCGGCTCCAGCTCTTGAACGCCTCGGCCGCAGTGCGTACGGCCCGATCCGCCAGATCGACATTGGCCTTGGCCATAATGCCTATGACCAAGTCGGGGTTCGCGGGGCTGACTGAGGTGAAAGTCTCCGACGGGCTCAGTGATTGCCCATCGATCCAAAGCGGATAGCTCTTGCCGAGTTGGGCCTTCACTTCGTTCAGTGCGGCCACCATCTTGCGGCGCGGCTCGTCCCGATTGAAATCGACGTAGGGTTCCGGTGAAAACGGAGGCAGCATGGTCGAGTTCCTGTGCTCGTTGTAGAACAAAACTGTGTGGCCCGGACGTTCAGCCCGGGTAGACACCGGTACTATGCCGGTGCCACAACATACACGATGCGGACGATCGTCGACAGTCCGCGTGCGGGCTGACTGCCCATGAGGTCGCCGGGGGATGTGTGTTCGTGGGATTCGCTACGGGGGAAGGGACGCGCCGAGGAATGCATCGTAAACGCCGACGACGCCGCTGAGCAGATCCACCTCGCGGAGCAGGTCCTGAGCCGTGGTCGCGCCGGATCGATTCAGATCGGTCGACCAGAGGGGAAGGGGGCCTATCTGTCCGTCCAACGCTCTCACGGCGGCCGTGAGATCCGGGATGCTAACGATTCCGTCACCGTCAACATCGCCGGGCAGCAGGCCCAGGCGCACCGACGTGCCGCTGTCCAGATGCGTGATCGTCGTCCAGGATCCGACCGAAAGCTGCCGGTTGAATAGCACTCGGAAGAAGTTGGGTTTGGAAAAGACCGTTGAGATTCTCAGTTCCACGCCGGTATCGGGATCTTCCGTAATGGAAAAGTCGCCGGCGGCAAGGCTCGTTGTGCTTGCAGGAAACGTAAGATCGATCCACTGCCAAACGTTGAAACCGAGTTCGTTGGGCGATCCGTCGGGCTGAACCGGTTGTCGTGCGTCGATCGCGCCGTCCGGCGGATCGCTGGTGAGAATCCGCGGGTCGCCCGCCTGAAGCACCGCGCTGTACGCGTTGATTCGCCCGAACCCGAACTGGGAGTCCCACCCTGCCGCGCCCAGATCATCGGCCGTCGACGTGATCAGATTCCGAAGCTCGATGTTGGTCAGCGTCGGGTCCAGCGACTTGAGCAGCGCGGCCAAGCCGCTCACGTGCGGGGCGGAAAACGATGTCCCGCTCAACTGCGTGTATCCGCCGTCGTTGGATGTGGACCAAATACACCCGCCCGGCGCCGCGACGTCCACCTCGTTACCGTATCTCGAGAACCACGCGAGCTGGTCCCGGTTGTCCGTGGCGCTTATCGCCATGCTGCCGGAGTACGCGGCCGGGAACCGAACGACGTGGTCTCCTGCGGAGGGATTGTTACCCACCGCACTAACCACGAGGACTCCGCTCTCGACGGCGTAGATGACAGCAAGTTCCAAGTCCTCTGCGCCTTCGAGGATTTCAATGCTCACATTACAGATGTCCGCACCGTGATCGACCGCCCAGACAATCCCCCTGGCCACGTTCGTTCTGCTACCGATGCAATCGAATCCGAAGCCCTGTAGAACCTTCACCGGCATGATGTTGGCGCCCCACGTCACGCCCGCGACACCGATGCCGTTGCCACCCTCCGCCGCAGCGACCCCGGCCACAAGCGTTCCGTGAGGGCAATCATCGTCCGTAAGCAACGGGTCATTGTTGATCATATTCATCCCCGCGACCATTCGCCCGGCGAATTCGGCGTGCGGCGTTACGCCCGAGTCGACAATCGCAATGGTCACGGTTCCGAGATCGCCGGTGTGAATATCCCAGGCCTCAGGGGCGTCGATGTCCGCATCCGGCACGGCTCCGCTCGGACAGCCCGAAACGCTTTGCCCCATGTTGTTCATGCCATACTGGCGGTCGAACAGCGCATCGTCGGGGATAAACTGCGCGGCCACGGCGATCGAATCGACCGACACGGTTTCGACGTCGTTGGTGAGCTTGGCGAAGTCCGCCGCCATGGCGGCCGCGTCCGCGCCCGGTGGAACGTCCACGACGAACGTTCGGTCCAGGCCGACGCGCGCCGCCACCTCCGGGTTCATGAACCGGTGTGCGTAAAGAGGCTTGACGCCGGCGATGCCCCAACCGTCGCAGACGGTCGCGAACTCTTCCGTCACGCCGATCGGCATGGTCACACCATGGTGAACGCGCGATCGCGCTCGAGACTTGTCGTGGTGATCGCCCCAACAAACCTCGCGGCGATGTTTGTGGGAGCTCAGGAGCTTCGCGGATTGGGGCTGAGCGAGGCTGCTCTTGGCCGATCTCCCGATCGCGCGCGGGGTTAGACGCACCACGATCCGCGACGGGAGCAACTCAGCGGCACGCGCCGTCAGCTCGCCGGCGCCCACGAGTGGCTCTGCACCGCGAGTTTCCGGGGCGACCCGAAGGCAAAGCAACACGGCGCAGATGGCAGGCGCCATACGCAGACCGCCTGCCGTCGCTTTTCCCCGTTGGATTTTCCCTCCCCTTGTTCGCATGGTGCTGTCACGACGTTGTCGCGCCGGCCACCCCATGGATGTACGGCGTACAATGTGGTTTTCGGACCCCTTTGCGCGCTGCGATGCCCCGTGATTATGATAGAAGTGCGGTCTGCCCGAATCAACCGACCGCTTGGTGTGCAGGATCGCGACAACGTTCCTGAATCCGGACCCTTCTGACTTACAGGCCCGTCAAACGCTGCGCGGACTATCGGGCGTTATCCGGCCTTGACGCTCTCTTCAGAGGGCGCGACGTTCTCTTCGAATGCCGCGGAACGGGCCTTGCACGGCTCGCACCGACCGCAGGGGCGTGGGCCGCGCTGCCGACAGGTCCATGTGGCCTCCAGCGGGGCACCCAGGTGCCTGCCCAGGCGAACCACGTCCGAATAGTTCATGTCCATCAGCGGTGCATCGACCGACACGCGCGAACCGCGCGGGTAGAGGCTGTCGATCATGACGTTGAACGAATGGATGAACTCGGGCATGCCTTCGACTCGGCCGCCCGCGCCGAACAGACCCAGATGGGCGGCATCGCAAAACCGAGAGAAACCCGTCACCACCGACGTCGCCCCGACGCGCTGGGCGCTCTCCATAGCCACCGACAGCAGCATGGGCAGCAGGCCGAAGTAGTCCGCAGGCGAGGTAGTGATCCGATCCGCCGGCGCCGAAGAATCGCCCCGTAGCTGCCCGACGTGCGGCAGGTCGAGACCGAGAACCTTTGCCGCCGCCAGGCTGCGTGCCAACTCGTGAACACACGCCCGCTCCGTCTCGGCCGAGGGCTGCCCGAAATCCGCGTGAAAGAGAGTCAGTTCGTTCCCCTTCCCGACCACGGTGGCCGCCACCGCCGTCTTCACGCCCCCACTTGCCAGCACCACGATTCGAGACACGTCGGTCTTCTCCTTCCGACACAGTCGGCTTGCCGACCCCGGCGCGCCGGGGCTTGCCGGACAGGCCGAGAAACGCCACCCTGACTGTTCGTATCGGCAGACGGTTCGTGGCGCGCCCAACGATTCCCAAGACGCCGAAACCGGTGCCACGGCATTGGTATTGCTACGCGGCGCATGTACGGCTACGCTCGGCCAGCTCGACAGGTTTTCTTGACAGCAAAGCCAAGGATTCAGCCATGCCCGAAGTGAAGCCCTTTGCGGCCATACGGTTCGACCCGGCGCCCGGCGACGGCGACATCTCCGCGCACCTGGCGCCGCCCTACGACGTGCTCGATCAGCGTGACAAAGACGCCCTGCTCACGCGCAGCGACCGCAACATCGTCGCGATCGATCTTCCGCACGTTCCGCCGAAGTCGGCCGGCCCCCCAGAGGCCTACGCGAAGTCGGCCGCCCTGCTCGATCGCTGGCTGGCAGACGGCACGCTCATCCGCGAAGCAGAACCCGCACTCTATCTCTATCACCAGATTTTCATGCACGAGGGCAAGTCCTACACGCGGCGGAAGTTCATCGCCCGCATTCGCCTGACGCCGTTCTCGGAAGGCTCGATCCTCCCGCACGAAAAGACCTTCGGCGGACCCAAGGAAGACCGGCTCGCGCTGATGAAGGCCACGAAGTGCCAGCTCTCCGCGATCCTGGGCATGTACACCGATCCGGAAGACCGTATCGACAGGGCGTTCGCCGAGGTGGCCGATCGGGAACCCGACGCAACTGGAAGGGTGGGCGACGTCGAGAACCGAATGTGGGTCGTTACGGACGGCGGCGTGATTGACGCCGTAGTGGCCGAGATGGCCGACAGAAAAGTCTACATCGCCGACGGCCACCACCGTTACGGCACGGCCCTGCTCTATCGCGACTGGCTGACTGAGCAAGCAGGCGAGTCATTGCCCGACGACCATCCGGCCAACTACATCATGTTCGTGCTGGCCAGTATGGACGATCCCGGTTGCCTGATCCTTCCCTACCACCGGGCGCTGGCGAACGTGACCGTCGAAAGCCTCAGTGAAGCCTGGTCCGAAGGAACTGAGCCGTGCGAGGAGGTCGACGCGGATGTTCGACTCGTGAACGGCAACACCGACCAGGTGACGCCGCTGCGATTCTCGAAGCGAAGCATCCTGTCGAGCCTCGAGCCCGATCAGTGTGAGGCCTGGCACAAGCTTGATTACGCCTATCTCCACCGGTATTTGATCGACGACCTGTTCGAGAGAAAGCTGGGTCGCGCCCCCGAGGTTCGCTACGCCAAGTCGGCCGAGGCCGCCAAGGCCGTCGCCAAGGAGGAGAGCGGCGTCGCCCTGCTGCTCAATGCCACACCTATGGCACACCTACGCGCCGTAAGCGAAGCCGGCGGACTGATGCCGCAAAAAAGCACCTATTTCCACCCCAAACTAGCCACCGGCCTGACGATCAACCCGCTGGAGTAGCATCGTCGAGCGCATTGGCTCAACGCTTTCCGGACTTCTTCAGTCCCGCACCGCCGGTACCGATAACGAGACTGTTAGGACGGTTTTGGATTCAGCGGGCGTTCGTCTTGGTGCCATCCGTTACCGCGCGGTTACGACCATGCGTTGACAAGCCGGGCTGACCCTGCCAAGATTCGTATGTGATGATGCCACGAAGAGGTTCGGCCATTCTGTTTTCGATCTGGGCTTTGGTGCTGTTGCCGGTGCTGTGCATGGGCGGTTTCATCGGCCATGTCTGCGACTGCACATCGGGAACCAACTGCCGGCATGAAGAGGGCTGCGATGACGATCCGTGCGGCCAGTTGTCGGCGGCTACGCGGCAGCGTGCCCAGGCGTCCACGGCCGTTTTCGTGACCTTCGTTGCCGAGATCGATCGGGCCGGTTCGTCCTGTTCGTGCGGCCCGTCGAACTGCTTCTCGCAAAGATACTCCCTCATCCTCCAAGAAGCGCGGCGGCCGTTCGCGCCGTCCGACATTCCGCTTCTCGTCTGATTCTCTCGTTCCATACACGTTGAGTCCGTAGTGGCTCACCCCGTGCGCATTGCGCAGCAGGGAGTGATCTAAGCCGTTGCAGTATCGGCTGCGTGGCGGAAACGAGAGCAATCCATGAGTGGAGTTCTGAAACGATTCGGTAGATCGATGGCGATCTCGCTGAGCCTCGCCTTTGGCGGGTGCGCGACCGTTGAACCCAAACCCGATTACGGGCGTGCGGTGTCGCTCATCGCGCGGGCGACCGGTTCGGCGCATGTCTACCGGCCCGGCGACGATGCGATCGTTGACGCCAAGGTGCGCTCGCTGCTCGAGGGCGGGTTGACGGCGGACGAGGCCGTGGAGGTCGCCCTGCTGAACAATCCGAGGTTGCAGGCCTCGTTCCTGCGGATCGGCATGGCGCGGGCCGACGTGGTGCAGTCGCGGCTACTGAGCAATCCGTCGCTCGGCGTCTCGACCCGGTTTCCCTCCGGCGGCGGGCTCACCAACATCGAAGCTGGCATTGCGCGGAACATTGTCGATCTGTGGCGGATACCGACTCGCCACAAAATAGCCCGGCGCGAACTCACCCAGGTCATATTCACCATCGCGCACGACGCGGCGCAACTCGCCACGGACGCGAAGGCCGCGTATTTCCGAGCGATTGCGGCGGCGAGGCTCCTGGCGATCTCGCGCCAGGATCGACAGGCGGCCGAGCGACTGTTGCGGCTCACCGAGACGCTTCGTGATGCCGGCGCCGTAAGCGGCGTCGACGTCGATCTTACCCGATCCGAGTTGCAGTCCGTCGAGCTACTCGTCCGCGTCGCCAGGCAGAACGCTTTTGAAGCGCGGAGCAAGCTCATGCGCACGCTGGGTCTGCCGCTGGCGCAGTTCGATACCGAGCTCGTGGATGAACTTCCAACCGCGCGACCGCCGGCCGTGAGTCTGGAGCGCCTGCTGCAAGTCGCGGCCGAGAACCGTTTCGACCTGTCCGCTGCGCGCAACCTGCTGCAAACGCTCGCCGCGAAACTCGATTTGCAAGAGCAGAGCCTGTTTCGCGTTGTTGAATTGGGTGTGGCGTATGAGCGCGAGGCGCGCGACGGAGGTTCGGTGTTCGGCCCGACACTGAGTATCGAACTGCCGATCTTCGATCAGAATCAGGCGCAGATCGCCAGGGCGGGGTATGCCCAGGCGGAGGCCGTCAAGCGGCTGCGGTCGATGGTCGTCGATGTGGCGCACGACGTGCGGCTGGCCCATGAGCTTACACGGGCAGTGTGGGATACGGCGCACTTCTACGAAAGCGAATTGCTCCCTCTCAAAGAGTCGAGCCTGGACCTGGCGCGTGAGGCGTACCGTGCAGGCAAGATTCCGCTGGTGTCGGTGCTGCAGGCGCAGCGCGCGCTGCGAGACGCACACGCGGGTCGGGTCGAGATTTTGCGGGACGGCGCTTTGGCAAGGATCGAATTGGAACGGGCGACGGCCTGCCCGGAGGACCAATTCGCAACCCGCCAAGAACCTAAACAGAACAATGACGACTAGCGAGAACCAAGAATGTTCATAACACGGCACAAAACCGGTCTATCGTTGGCGGTCGTCTTGCTGGCGGCTTCCACAGGGGTGATGACCCGTCGCGCAGCCGCATCCGGCCCGGGACAGGGCGGTCACCAACATGAGGCAACGAATCCGTACCGCGACCGTAAGGGAGCGGCTCTTTCGGCGATCGAGTCACCGCGCAGGCTAAAGCCTGCGGCTCGCGATCCGAATCGTCTGTGGTGCGGCGAACACGGCGTGTATGAGGACGAGTGCTTCATCTGCCACCCCGAGCTAGACAACCGAAAAACCGGCGCAACGGACGACGACCATGCGGGCCACGATCATGGCGCCGCGGAGGGCGATCAGGGTCTGTGGTGCAACGAACACCGCATTGCAGAGCTCGAGTGCGGCATCTGCCAGCCTCAGCTCGCGGGAAGACTGGCGCCCGGCGACAGCCTGAAGGTACGTCTGCCGTCGCTCGCTTCGGCCGCCAAAGCCGGAATCCGTACCGGGCGCCCACGACTTTCCGACATGACGGCGAGCATCAAGGTCTTCTGCGAGGTTCGGTACAACCAGAATCGCCTCGCCCGCGTGACCCCGCTTGCGCGGGGAGTCATTCACAGCGTCCACGCTGACCTCGGTGATTCCGTCGAGGAGGGCGAGCTTCTGGTAGAGATCGCCTCTTCCGAAGTCGCCGACGCCAAGCGGGATCTTCTCGTCGCGATCGTGAAGGAGCGCGTGCAGCGGCTCGCCTATGAGCGTGAGAGACGACTCGTCGAGAAGGAGATATCAGCGGCACGGAACTTCCAACAAGCGGAGGCCGAGTTTCTCATGGCTCAATTGACCGTGTCGTCCGCCCGGCAACGCCTCATCAATCTGGGTTTCACGGCCGGGGAAGTGCGCGACGTGGAGGAAACGAAATCGAGCTCATCACTCGTTCACGTTCATGCCCCGTTCGGGGGCACCCTCGTCGAACGATCGGCCGTGGTCGGTGAGGCTGCCGTACCGGGCACACCGCTGTTCACACTGGCCGATCTCGACGTCATGTGGCTGAATCTTCTGATCCCCGAAAGCAGGCTCTCCGGAGTCACCGTTGGC